>CAWUOD010000330.1:0-4446 GCA_963923115.1 uncultured Singulisphaera sp. | reverse complement strand
CGTCCGGATTGTCATTGAAATCCCCGCAAACAAGGACATCGGCATGGGGATTTGCAGTCAGAATGGACCGCACCTGCCCATGAATCTGGTCTCCGTATTTGGCCCTTCCATCCCCTTCCCTGTCACTAACCCTTGATGTCCAATGACTTACCACAAGCACAAGAGGCGTTTTCCTTCCGGGAATGGGGTTTTCCACCTCGGTCTTTAATATCCGGAGCCTTCGACCCCAAAGAACCGTACGCACGCCATTGAGGGGAATTCGGGAAAGAACCGCAGTCATTATGGCCCTGCCCCCTTCCGGGTCGCGGCTTTGGATGTACTGGTATTTGCGGACATTCGGGGGTAGTTCCTGATTCAGTTTGTCCCTTAGGGCCTCGACCGAGCGGGACTGGGTCTCGACTTCTGCCAAACCGATGATATCAGGCCCCCTGCCATAGTTATCCCTCAGGAGCACCATCGCCAAATGGTCGAGTTTTTCCCGGAAAAGTGACGGATTTTGTGAAAACATCCGGTCATAGGGAACATCAGCCGTTCCATGATGATTCCCTTGTTTGTCATCAAAAAAATTTTCGACATTCCAAAAAACAAAAGAAACCTCAGGGCTCTCCTGGGTTTGGGCGGAAACCTGTTGATTTTCGCTTTGGGATGAAGTGGCTTTGTCGGGACTATTTCCCGTTGGCAGTTCCGCCGAACACCCCGCCAGAAAAACCAGGACAAAACCAGTGATCCAGCTGAAACGACAACTTTGAGGTTGATCCCAAAGGAAACAGAAGTTATGGCAATGCCAAGTTTGGGCAGGGAGTGCCATCATGCGAGACCTCGGTCGAATGGGCTGGTTATCGGTTGGGCTGATCCTTGGGATCACAGGCGCCACTTTCGCGTATCGGGTCGCCCCGACGCAAGTGCTTGCGGCCAACGATCGGCACGATGACTATGTCCTTTGTACGGGGCCGGTGTTGGTGAATCCCCGGGTTCCCAGCGACGGGATCTGGTTATTGGATTACCGGACAGGCCGGCTTATGGGAACAGTAATCGACCATTTGGCCGGAACCATCGCCGGGTGGGCGGAGGTCGATCTTGTCAAGGAATTTGACATCCCGCCACGATCCAATGTGCATTTTCTCATGACCTGTGGCGTGATCAACAACGGGCAATCGGCGCTCTATGTTGCCGAAACCCAGACGGGCAAATTTGCCGTCTACACCATGGGGATCCGACCCGACAACCAATCGGGAATGTCGATCATGCGCCACTCCATCGCCAGTTTCCGGGCTAACAGCCAACAAACCCAGGCGAATCCGAACATTGTCATTCCGACTGGGGGAGTCCAGCATAAGGGAATGAATCTCCCTGGAGTGTTCCCCGGCGCCCAAGCGGGAACCGCTCTTCCCGGCAACAACATGACGCGCCCGGGTTTTGTGCCGGGACTGGGGGGTGTGGCTCCTGGCACCATCCAGCGTCCCAGCCTTTTGCCCCAACCGGCGATTCCCATGGGTGGCACGGAACTGCCCCTTGGAAGCACCGAAACGGGGACGCCAAATACGGTCGGGGCACCAACACCGGGACCTTTGCCGGGCCCCGACGCCCCCGCAAAATAAAGCCAAAATAACTCCCTGAAAGTCCTAATACAAGCTCCGGGTCCTTGCCCGGGGCTTTTTTCATTTCACCAGGGCAAGATCTGCGAAAGTCCCATGGCCTGTTTTCGGGCCGGAGGGATCAAGGCGGGCGGGAAAGCCCGCAGCCGAAATCGAATCATTCGCTTCCTGAAACGGTTCCGATTGAAAGACATTTTGCAAGCCCATCACATTGTCTTGAATGGTGCTTGCAATGCTTTGCAAAGGCAAGTGATTGAGGTTGTTTTCGGAAAAGGGATTTTGCAGCTCCACTCCAATCTGATCCAGCGATATAAGCGGATACGCCACCAGCATGGTTATCAGGGGGATCAACAATTCGAAATCCATCCGGTGAAGAAGCGCGAAAGGCAATGTCACCAAAAAAAGCATGATAAACCGGCGGATTTTGATGGAGTAAACCATTGGAAGCGGCGTCTTCAGAATCCTTTCGCACGCCCCGATATGGTCGATCAGGAGCGCGCGCTCCCTGTCGATTTGTTGAAAAGCAAAAGGATCCAACTGATGCTGGTCCCGCCCCTCCCTGAGTAGAACCGCGATTTTCATGGCAACATAAGTGGGCATGTGCCGGGCTTGGGAAATGCCCTCGGCATCCCTTTGCCCAACAAGGGCAAAAATTTCCGCGCCTGGTTTCTGGCTTCTGAGACTTGACCGGGCAATGTGGGGAAAAACCGAAACCCAACGGACCACTTTATCCCGCCAAAGCGAATCGGATGTGCCATAAGCCAAAGCGCTTATCGCAAGGTTTCGCGACTGATTTACCATGCCTCCCCAAAGCTTCCGGGCTTCCCACCAGCGATCATATCCGGCATTGGTCCGAAGAATGAGCAAAAGGCCAAGTGCCGCTCCGGCGATCTCGTGGGGAGCGACCTCCACCCCGATTTGGACATTCAGGGCCCGTTCAACAACCCAGTCCAGGGCGCAAATCACCCCGGATATCGCCCCGAATACCAGTATCAGGGGAAACACCTTGGGAGTGACCGACCCCTGAAGCGCGAAGGAATCCCGCCAGAAACCGTTTTTGTCATCAATCATGGCCCAACCCTTTCCCGATTTCCCATTGCCGATTTACCGGATGATTCCGTTCCCCCATTTCCATCCGGTTTCGAATAGCCAAACCCTATATCACTCCCGTTGTCCTGCGGCGCACATTCTCCTCGGACTCCGGATATTTATACTCTGCAATTTGAATAAATTGTCCACTGCAGGGATCATATGCGAAGACCTCCCCTGTCTCGATCTTGTAGACCCAACCGTGGAGATGAAGATCGCCCCGGACAAGCCGCGAGGCCACCGAGGGAAGAGTGCGAAGATTCTCCAGTTGCACCAGCACATTTTCTTCCACGGTGGCGGTTACCAATCGGTCCCCGGAGAGATGCTGATAATTCTCCCCGACGATGCGTTTGGTGGTCTCCGCATGCGACAACCACGAAGCCACCGCGGGCAAAGGCGCGACCATCTCCGGTTGGAGGAGACCTTTCATGGCACCACAATGGGAGTGTCCACAAATAATGATGTGCTTGACGCCCAAACCAGCAACGGCGAACTCAATGGTCGCCGCCTCGCCTCCATTTGCGGCTCCATGGGGAGGAACGATATTGCCGGCATTTCGGAGAATGAATAGCTCACCGGGTTTTGACCTTGTAAGCAAATTGGGATCAATACGCGAGTCCGAGCAGGTGATAAAAAGGGTTTCAGGATTTTGCCCTTTGGCCAGTTGCGTAAAAAGCTCCTGCATGGGTTGAAAATCGGTGCTTTGAAAATCGTGTATCCCCTGGATCAACTTTTGCATTGTCAAGCTCCCAAATTTTGGCCAAAAAAAAACCGCAAGAATCCACCCGAACAGGGGGGATTTTCTTGCGGCCTTGCTCCCTTTGAACGAAAATCCAAAGGGCTGATTAGCGCGTTTTTTCAGAACCGTATGAAACTTGGCAGGTTACGGACCCTCCAGCTTCCTTACGGAATAGTAATATATTCGGCCCTGGCGACGCAAAAGTCAAGCGATTTGAACGAAATTTTCCATGTTCCAAATTCCACAAGGTATTTGCCAACCGATTCCCTTGCAGGCCAAATCGCACATTCCCAACATGTCACCAAACGAACTTCATGCCCGGAGATGGTGTTCACTTTGCAAAGATCGGAAAAAAATCAATCAACCGTTTGCTTCATAATTCCTGACTTTGGATTCCAGAGTGAACACCATGACACTTTCGCCCGTCTTTGTGCTTATGTCCGTATGCAAGCTGGTCACATGCACGCCAAGAAAGCCAAAGATCAGATTGTCCAAAAGGGCACGCGAGTCCTCGATCAATTCCGAGCGAGTCTGTTTGACCAGGTCGCGGCCCCGGCGGCGATCCCCAATTTTTGCCAATTTTTGATCCGAAATTGTTAAAACTCCGGCGAAACGGACCAATACAACATCCTCAAGCAACCAGACCCTGACGGAAAGTGGTCCGCGGCCAAGAACTTCTTTTTTGAACCGGATGAGGGCGTGACCGATCTCCGCCTCAAGGTCGCCTTTGGTTTTCATTGGATTGTGGTTTTGTTGAAGGGGCCTGTTCCAAAACTGGGGGATGACCGGGTGACCTCCTCTTTTTTTAGACAGTCAGGCAAAGGTTCCCATCAAAACCTTTCAAACGGCGACATAGCCGGGTTCGGGATTTTCCCCCAACGGATGGCTTTCGGGATCGACCGCTGCCATTTGCGAAGCGCTTTGAAACACATGCCCCCTGGCGATTTTTGCATCGAAAAAACGAAGGGAAACATCACCCCTGTCTCTTATACACATCTCCGAGCCCACGAGACCAGAGAGGAT
>CAWUOD010000329.1:0-4464 GCA_963923115.1 uncultured Singulisphaera sp. | reverse complement strand
GAGGTCGGGAATCTTTCCAGGGCCATGGCGGCCCTTCGCCCTGGGGAGGTGTCCGCGCCGTTTTGGTCGCTGGTGCCTCCGGCGCGCCCGGAAATCCCGTCCATGCCGGGCGCGCGAAATCCAATCGACGCATTTTTGCTTCAAAAGCTATCTGAAAAAGGGCTTGCTTACGGTCCCCGGGCCGATCAGCGAACCCGGATCCGCCGACTCAAGTTCTCGCTGGTCGGGCTTCCCCCCACACCCGATGAAGTTCTTCAGTTCGAAAACGACAAGGCTCCGGACGCGTTCGCCAGGCTGGCCGACAAATATCTTGGCTCAAAGGAGTATGGCGAGCGTTGGGCCCGGCATTGGCTGGATGTGGTCCGATTCGCGGAAAGCAACGGTTTTGAAACCAACACGGCGCGAGGATCGGCCTGGGTCTACCGGGATTGGGTGATTCGAAGCATGAATTCCGATCTTCCTTATGACCAATTCGTGGTTTCCCAATTGGCCGGAGAACAGACGGGGCAACCCGAGGGGACGGGTTTTTTGGTTGGGGGGCCCTGGGACGAGGTCAAAAGCCCGGACGAAACCCTGACAAGACAGCAACGGGCCGATGAACTTCACGATATGGTGGCAACGACATCATCGGCATTTTTGGGCCTGACGGGCGGCTGCGCCCGTTGTCATTCCCACAAGTTTGATCCGGTTTCCCAGGAGGACTATCACCGTGTCAAGGCGGTGTTCGAGGGTGTTCGCCACGGTGAGCGGGAGCTTCCCCCTTCGGAAGCGCGAAACCGGGAAATTGCCGGGTTGAAAAATCGCCTGGCAGGCCTGGAATCGGAGGTGGCCCGATACCGGGCCGTGGCAAGGCCGGGACGAACCACATGGATATTCCCCGGGAAAGTGGCCACACCAACCTTTGAGCCCCTGGTGGAGCCTATTGGTGTCGAGCCCTACGCGGCCGGCTCCGGTCCCGGTGAACGATTTAGCGAAGGGGATTTGTCGAAATATCCGACATTGGGCCAGGGGTACGCCTATTGGAAGCAGGTTCGTGGGAAATTCCTGGCGGCCTATCGCCCGGGAGTTTCCGGGGAGCATGCGCTGGCTTTTAGCTGGGGGGCTGGCTGGAACACGCACACGACGGGGGCCAGGCTGATACTTGATCTTGATGGGGATCCCGGGACCCTTGGGGACCGGAAGGAATTGGGGGTGATCAACCAGCAGCGACTGGCGGACGGCGGGCCGATGATCCCGCAAAAGCCCCTTTGGAGCGGCCTGAAAGATTTTGGAACCGTCAGGCTCGAGTCGCGCTCGGTGATTCTCCTGCAGGCGGGATCCGATGACGATTACGCGACCGCGGATCTGATGGTTTTGCAAAAGGTGGATTCGGATAATCCGAAATCTTCCGTCGGGTCCATCGGCCTGCGAAGTCCGGTCCAAACCGGCGAAAACCGGGAATTATTCCCGTCTTTGGTGGCGGATCGAATCCGGATCACCATCAACTCCACCAATGGATCCGAGCCTTGTCTTGACGAGGTGGAGGTTTTTGGCCCGGAAGAGCCCGAGGTCAACCTGTTGCACAAGGATCGGGGGGTCCGGGTTTTGGCATCGGGATCGTACCCTCCACACCCTTCCCATAAGCTCGAATTCATCAATGACGGGATTTACGGGAACAGCAAAAGCTGGATTGGTGACACCCCCAACGGGGTTTGGGTGGAATTCCGGTTGCCCAAGGCCACGGCGATCCATCAAATTCGCTGGAGTCGCGACCGGACGATCCCGCCCCAATTCGCGGACAGGGTCATGACCGGCTACCGGATCGAGGCGGGGGTCGGCGGGGGCCCGATGGTCCTGGTGGCCGATTCGACGGATCGAGCGAAACAGGGGACAACCGATGGTCCGGCTTTGCGATTTCATCCAGGAAAGGCCGCGGACGGGTTGGTCGTGGGGCTTGTCAAAGAATATCAAAAAATCCGATCGGAATTGTCGTCCATTGGCCGGATGGGCCGGGGGTATGTGGGAAATTTCTCGCAACCAGGACCGACGAGGCTTTTTTTTCGCGGGGACCCAATGCAGCCCCGGCAGGAAATCGGGCCAGGGGCATTCGAGAAAATCGGCCCACCCCTGAAGATTTCCCGGGAGGCTCCGGAAGCCCAAAGGCGGATGGCTTTGGCGCGGTGGATAGTTTCGCCGGAGAACCCCCTGACTGCACGGGTCATTGTCAACCGTCTTTGGCAATTCCACTTCGGCACGGGCATCGTCGCGACGCCAAGCGATTTTGGCAAAAACGGGTCAAGGCCGACGCATCCGGAATTGCTCGATTGGTTGGCGTCAGAATTGGTTGATCCGAAATATCTTCTTCCGGGGGAGACGGCCAGGCCATGGTCGCTTAAGCACATTCAGCGTCTGATTGTCGCCAGCAATGCCTTCTCCCAATCATCGGCGATAACCCCCCGGGGATTGGAGGTCGACGCGCAGGCGAGGCTTTTGTGGCGCTTTCCCGCGCACAGGCTTGAGGCCGAAGCCATTCGCGACTCGATCCTTTTTGTTTCGGGAAATCTGGTTGATGAGGGGGGTGGGCCGGGATTCGACCTTTTTGAACCCAACACCAACTATGTGAAGGTATACCGTTCGAAAGCACGATTTGGCCCGGCCGAATGGAGGCGGATGGTCTATCAGGCCAAACCCCGAATGCAGCTTGATGATGTGTTTGGGGTCTTTGATTGCCCGGATGCCGGCCAAATCGCCCCGAAAAGGACGCTCTCGACGACACCCTTGCAGTCTTTGGGGATGCTTAATAGCGGATTTGTCAACGACCAGGCCCGTATTCTCTCCGAACGGGCGGCCAGGGAGGCTGTCACCCCCGCCGACCGGGTCAAACGGGTCTTTGTCCTGGCGTATCAGAGGGTTCCCGGCGATGCCGAGTTGGCCGCCGGAGTCGAGGTCTGGAACGAGGCCGGTCCCGAGGCCCTATGCCGCGCCATATTCGCCTCGAATGAATTCCTCCATCCGGATTGAATTGGATGGCGGGTTGGTGGTTGCCGAATTTTGGAGACAGGAAACGACCCATGAACAGTTTTACCCGGGCTCTTCAGTCCCGGCGGGATTTTCTCGATCTAACCCGGTCCGGGCTGGCATCGACCGCGCTTTTGGGGTTGTTGCAAAATTCGCGGGGTTCCGGGGTACCCTATCGTCCGCTGATTCGCCCGGAGGCGCCAAACGCCCCCCGTCCCGCCCCGGCGGTTCCCAAGGCCGATCAGGTTCTTCTGATTTTCTGCTCGGGCGCGGTCAGCCAGGTCGACACTTTTGATTTCAAGCCCGAATTGGTCAAACGCGACGGCCAGGCGATGCCCGGGTCGGACAAATTGATTACCTTCCAGGGGGAGCAGGGGGCCCTGACCCGGCCACAGTGGACCTTTCGTCCGCGGGGAAAATCGGGCAAGATGACATCCGATCTTTTGCCCCACATGGGATCGCTTGTGGATGATTTGTGCTTTGTCCATTCGATGACCGCAAAGAGCAACACCCACGGTCCCGGCGAAAACCAGATGAGCACCGGGTTTACCTTGGACGGTTTTCCCAGTCTTGGCGCGTGGGTCAGCTATGCGTTGGGCAGCGAAAGCGCATCCCTTCCCGCTTTTGTGGCCATTCCCGATCCACGGGGCAATCCGCAGGTTGGCCCCAACAACTGGTCCAGCGCGTTTTTGCCCGCCGTGTTCCAGGGCACCCCCATGAACGCGACGAAGCCAATCCCGCACCTGCTGAAACCGGGTGATATGTCCGACAAGTCCGATCGCGCTTCGCGGAAAATGCTGGAATTGCTCAACAAGAAACATTTTGAGGCGAGGAGATTGGACAGCGATCTCGCCGCCCGGATCGCCAGCCATGAACTTGCCGCAAGGATGCAGCTTGAGGCGACCGAAGCTTCCGATCTGGCCCGGGAACCCAAGGCGCTTTTGGAGTCTTACGGCGCGAACGATCCGGATGGCAATGTCGCCGGATTCGCGAAGAATTGCATACTTGCCCGAAGGCTTTTGGAGCGCGGGGTGCGGTTTGTCGAATTATTCAATGGTTCCTACGCGATGGGTGAGGGCGTCGGCAATTGGGACGGGCACAAAACCATTCGGGATCAATACCCAATACACGCCAAAATCCTTGACCGCGCCTGCGCAAGATTGATTATGGACCTGCGTGACCGGGGGATGCTGGAAAGGACCCTGGTGGTTTGGGTGACCGAATTTGGCCGAATGCCGACTTTTCAAAAGGGGGCCAGCGGCCGCGATCACAATCCCAAGGGTTTCACGGTGTTCATGGCCGGGGCCGGGGTCAAAAAAGGCCATAGCCACGGAGCCACCGACGATTTTGGGCATCAGGCGGTCGTTGATGTCGCGACCGTGTATGATCTTCACGCCACCATTCTCCATCTCCTTGGACTCGATCACGAGCGATTAAGCTGGTATCACAACGGGATCGAACGGCGGC
>CAWUOD010000328.1:0-4466 GCA_963923115.1 uncultured Singulisphaera sp. | reverse complement strand
CTCTCTGGTCTCGTGGGCTCGGAGATGTGTATAAGAGACAGGGCCAGACGAAGGCGCGACCTGTACTGAAAAGGGGTCATGTATTGGGTCGACTTCAGATAGGAGGCTGCCGCCAAAACATTTTTGTTTTGCTCTTTTTGGGTCTCCCCGAGAATGTACCAGGCCTCCCCCGCCCGTTCATTTGGCGAAGGCTGAAGGGAGAGAAATTCGTTGAGAAGGTTTTCCGTGAGCGGATTGTCGCCCGATTCCCTTGAACGGGCGATGGCTTTCCACAACTGGTCCGCCCGAAGCTTGGGGTCACTCACCTGTCGGGAAGCCGCTTCGAGGGCCAAAGCAGATTCCTTTAGTAGCGAACTCAGGTTTTGGGCCCGGGCTTTTTGGCTGGCGGGATCCGTGGGAAAAGGCTGGGCCTGGACAATCCGGGCCTTTTCCGCAAGCAATTCCGCTTTATGCTGGAGCGCGATCCCCGGAGGAGCCACTTTTGCCATCGAATTGGAGAGTCGAATGGCAAGGTCGATCTGGCCGGCCCCACGCGTGTTGGAAATGGTTCGCTCCATAAGCAGCACAAGATTTTTGGAATCCAGCCAGCGGTTATTCCAAACTAGATTGGGGCCGGTCTGGGCCAGAATCTCCTCAAAAACCCCGGTCGCCACTCCGGCCGCGGAGGGATCCGAACCAGCGTCCATGGACCTTAATTCGGCCCAATAGGCGGATGCCGCAACGCTTGCTTCGCCCTTGCCAATTTTTCTTGCTTCCTCCCAGGATTTCGCCGCGTCCGCGAATTGTTCCATCTTGGTTTGGCATTGGCCCAGCATAAGGTACCCAACCGCTCCATCATTTGGCGCGGGTTTGGCCTCGGCCAAATAGCGATGCCATTGGGATGCCGCCTCCGACCACCGTCCCTCTTCCTGGTAACTTCTGGCAAGCGCCAATTTGGCTTTTTGAAAGGTTGCCGGCGATGCGCGGTGACTGACCTTTTCAAGCGTTCGACGAGCCTCCTCAACCTGGTTGAGCTTCATAAGTATCTCGCCCCCATCAAGCTGCGCCTGAGCCCGTCGCTCCTCGGGAATGAGCGGGGTCGACCGAACCTGTTCGTTTGCCCTCAAGGCTCCGGAGAGGTCGGGAGGGACAAGTTTCAGGTACCCCTCTTCAATGAGTTGCCAGGCGGACGCGACATCATCCGCGCCGGGTGCGGCCTTTTCCAATTTGGCCAAAGTCGCTTTGGGGTCCTTCCCCAGGGTCCACTGGGCACGGGCCAATTGCCAGGCCAACGCGGACTGATCCTCTTCGCGGACTCCCAATTCCTGACTACGCTCCAGGGATGAAATTGCCTCGGTAAGCAATGCACCTTTGAGATTGGCGGAGGCTTTTTTGGTCTGTTCCAAAAGCCCGGAACCACAGAGCATCCAGGCTTCTCCCGCAAGTGCGTGGCCTGGCTCCATCTCATTGAGAACCTGTCGGGCCCGGTGAACCACCTCGTCGGCATGGGTTTCCGGGGAAGATTGGAGCATATGCCGGGCGGTGTCGAGATCGCGTTGAAAACGATGGGTTTGTCTGGCTTCCTGGGACCCGTGTTGGGTCATGGCCCAAATCAGCATTCCCAATCCCAAAACAAACACCGGCCCCGCCCATGCGGGACGGGTTGCCCCCACAGGTTTGGAGGCCACAGTGATTTGGGGGGAGCTAGACATGCGAAGGTGAAACTACCTTGATAAAAAAGCCGCTCAAGCCAAAAGTACCCATAATCCCAAGGTCTTGAATCCCTTATATTGGGCAATGAAGTCAAGCCCAACCATTGCCCCGGACCGACCTTATCCCCTGATTGACCAAATTACCGGAAGAAACCGACCCAGAAGTTGAACATTTGGTCTTTGTCCGTTGGCGCCTGATTCACTGGGAAACCAAAGTCCAAAGCGATCGGAACCTGTCCCATCATTGGGACAATCAACCTGACACCAACACCCAGCGAGACACGATAGTCGGTAAGCTTGCTGATATTTTGTTCCACAGTACCCGTGTCACAGAAGCCCACCAGGTAGATCTGGTCGTTTGCCCGGATCGGCAGTTGGTATTCCAAACTGTTGATCCACATGAAATCACCACCAGTCATATACCCGTTCTGGCTGGGACCGACACCGCGGAACTGGAAGCCGCGCATACTGCGGAAGCCACCGGCGAAGTACTTTTCGTAGACAGGGGTGTTGTCACCCGCCCAGGAGAACTGGCTCCGGAGAGCAACCACATGGCGACCCGAACCATCGGCGCGCTGATATGCGGTGAAATACTGGTTGTATTCCGCGTTGAAGAGAGGCGAGGTATACGCGCCCAAAAGCTGTTCGAACGAGAAGTCGATCACCGAACCCTCGGTCGGTCGCATCGGGGAATCCCTTGTGTCGCGTGTCACATTGGCACGCAGGCCCAACAGAAAGTTGTTCCCGATCACCGAGGTGTAATCCACGGGCTCCCATGGGTTGACATTTGACACATTGACATTTTCGATACGGGTTGTCAGGTTTCCATACCAATAGTCGTTGATCTTGCGACCGAGACTGAATCGGCCACCTGTCCGACCTTCGTTGTATTCGTTGAAGTTTCTGGAATAATAATATCCCTGCGTGCCCAGGCTCACCTGGCTATCAAACAGGAACGGCTCCCGCCAGCTTACCGAGTAACGCTGGAGCTGGGTACCCGGGACGGCTTCAGCCTTGAATTCCTGACCGGCGCCACGAAAAGCGCTACCGGAGATCAGATCGTCGATACTTGTAGGCAAACGGGTGATGTCAAAGTTGCGCTCGGTGAGCACAAGACTACCCGTAAGACCAAGGTCCGAGTTCACACCCACCCCGAACATAAGGCTGCCCGTGGTGGTCTCGTTCACCTGGACCAACAAGTCCTTGTATTCGCTGTCCGAATCCGGATCGATGACCGTCACCGTGGGGCGGGTTGCGCCATCGGGACTGGTTTCGAAAAGCTGCAACCGGGCGAGGTTGCGCTCCGCGACCCGAAGGTCGGGATAGCTGAGGGTTTGACCGGGATAAACCGGGACCTGACGCAGGATCACATTCTGTTTGGTTCGCTCGTTGCCAACCACATGGATTTGGCCAACTTTGGCGGGGGCCCTTTCGGACACCTCGTATTGAACCCGAACAAGACCGGGAACATCAGGATTGAAGATCGGCACCGTGTTGACCCGGGCCTCGCGCCCCATGTACCCGATGTAATCCTCGATGTTCTTTTTGTCCTGGTTGGTTTTGGTGTCGCTGTAGTACTCACCCGATTTTGTGGTGGTTAGCTGCTCAAGCTGTTCCGGGGCCACCGATTTGGCGTTGACAACCTGGGGATTCGCCTGGATCTGGTAACGGATCCCTTCGTTGGTGTGAAATACCAGGTCAACCTCGCGGCCATCCGGGGTCCAACGCAATTCGCGACTCACCCGAACATCGAGAAAACCGTGACCCTTGTAATATTCCTCAAGGCGGGCGATATCATTGTCCGCCAATTGGGGATTGAAAACTCCGCCAAAAATACCGAGGATTTTCTTGCTTGATTGGATGTGGGTTTGAAGGACGCCCCCAGAAACAAATTTTTGCCCCTCGAACTGGATACCACGAACTTTAACGATCGGACCTTCGGTGATATTGAAGATGACTTCCTTGTCCCCGGCCTCGCCGCCTTTGAGCAAATCGCAGCTCGCCCACATTCGGCCCGTATCGTGATATTTGCGCACAATTGCCTGGCAACCAAGCTTGTTGGTTACGGGACTAAGTGGCTTGCCCTTCATGACCCCGGTCAGGCCACTCAGCTCCTCGTCGCTCAAGTGTTTTGCGCCCTGATAAACGACATTGGTGACAACGCTGGGATAATCCTTGATAAGGAAGTAGATGACCACTTTGCCATCAGGGAGCGATTCGAAGCGCGGATCAACCTGGGCGAATTGCCGGGTTGCCATCAATTTGCGCACATCTTCCTGGACCATGTGCGGTTCGTATTCCAACCCTGGCTTGGTGCCGAGCTGGGACATGATTTGTTGGGTGCTGAGGTGGCGGTTGCCCTGGATCACCACATCCGCGATCAGGACCTTGCCCCCACGGGGAGCCCTTGCCGCGGGAGGAGGCGCGGCTGCAGCACCTGGCAGTGCAGGCGGTTGAGCCCTGAGCCCGGTTCCCCATATTCCGCCACATTGGAAAGGTGGCAGGAAGGCCGTTCCCATCAGGAGGAAACCCGCAAGACCCAGGGTCTTGGTCAGATTGTGCGGGAAAAGTCTCATGTCCTGAAAGGACTCCGTGGAATTCCGGGCAGGGAAAATCCCTGTGGAAGGGGGCTTTAACCGGGATGGATTTTTGATTCAAGCCCATTGTTCCAAATGCCGACAAGAAATCCCTGGCCCGACAAAAAAGCACCAAAAAGCGGCAAAACCCAATACCCAAATTCACCAATCCTCCCACTTTCCAGAAAAATCCCCTCAT
>CAWUOD010000327.1:0-4476 GCA_963923115.1 uncultured Singulisphaera sp. | reverse complement strand
AAAGTCGGCAAATTCGATGAGGCCAGCAATTGTTTGACCATCAAGGTTCCGGTTCCATACATCAATAATAAAAATATTGAATCCAAGGATGTGGATGTCAAAGCCATCCTTACCGACGATGTCAAAATTCGAATAATGGTTCCACCGCCCCAATATGATGAAAAAGGCCGACCCAAACGATACACGACCAAGGAACTTAACGAGCTAAAGGGCGAGGATAAGAAATCTCCCGGTTTTCCGGGGAGTGTCGAGGACCTTCAGGCCAATGCGGTTGTCAGGGTCGATCTGGTTCGAACCAAGGAAGATTTAAACAAACTTCGGCGCAATAAAAAAGATGACCCGGCCAATGAATTGGATAGAACCAACCTGGTGATTGTTGTTACTCCGGGCCCTCCCCAATAGCTTTCGGTTTGTTTCGATTTCGGGATTAAAATGCTCATTCCCTGAATGGATATTCACGGTAACCCCCTTTTTTTTGCTGGGCATTTCCAGGCAAAAATCCATTGATGCCTTTGGTTCCAAATCCTTAACAGTTATCCCCATGGTGGCCTTGGCCGGAAAAAAAGGATTTTGCGATTTTACTCCAAAACGGATTTTTCACTCAGACAAGTCGCTCCCTTGGCCCGGTTTGATAGAAAGTCTACCACCCTGTTTTTTGTATTCCCCGGTGCTTTTGGCCAGGACGATTGCCAAATTCACCCACCCCTTCGTCTGGGGGGCCAAGGGTTTCTGATTCAACAGCTTTCATTTTTTCCAGGAAAGAGGTAGGAGATGACCAGTTCAGCCAAATACAATTTGCTTCCCGAAGTTGCCGGTTTCCTGAAAGGTAGCCCTTTTTCCGGATTTGTCGGAGGCAAGGATTTTCCCTCGGTTAGCGGATCCCTTATCCCCACGATCGACCCGGGTTCGGGTGAAAAAATCGGCGAAATCCATGACATGAACGCCGCCGAGGTGGCTGCGGCTGTGGATATCGCCAGCAAGGCTTTTCCCCAATGGTCTGCCCTATCACAAAAGGACCGGGGTGGCCTCCTTCTGCGTCTGGCGGATGCGGTCGAGGCAAAAAAAACGATTATTGCCCAAATCGAAGCTCTTGAGGCCGGAAAGATTGAAGCTCAGGCCCAAGGCGATGTCCAGAATTTCGTGGACACACTTCGTTATTTCGTAAAGCTCGGCGATGGTATTGCGACCCGAACCAAGTTGAATATTCCAGGTCATGATGCCTGGACCTACAAAACCGCCTGGGGTGTTTGCGGTTTTATTTTTCCCTGGAACTTCCCGTTTCTCCTGATTGGATGGGGTATATCGCCAGCTCTGGTTGCAGGAAACACTGTCGTTATCAAGCCCGCCGAGGATACCTCTCTTTCCGCGATTTATCTTGCCCGTTTGGCCAAGGAGGTGGGCATTCCGGATGGTGTAATCAATGTGGTGACCGGCCGGGGCGCAACCGCCGGCGCCGCTTTGTCCTCCAATCCCCAGATCAAAAGGATGTCGTTTACCGGTTCGCCGGAAGTGGGTCGCCTTGTCGCGGAAGCCTGTGGAAAAAATCTGATCCCGGTCAAACTGGAACTGGGTGGAAAGGGCGCCGCGGTTGTGTTTGACGATGTGGATGTCGCCGATACCGCGGGCAAACTGGTTGGGGCGATTACTTTCCACACAGGGCAGGTCTGTTGTGATGCGACCCGATGGTTTGTTCATGCCAAAATTTTCGATTCCTTTGTCGAACATTGCAAAGAGCTTTTGGCAAAGGTCAAAATCGGCCATCAACTGGATCCATCAAGCCAAATGGGCCCAGTCGTCAATCCCAAGCAACATGCCCGCGTGCTGGGTTACCAGGAAAAAGGACAGGCCACTGGCGCAAAATGTCTTTTCGGTGGTGGCGCCGCGACCGTCACCGGATTGCACGGAAACTATGTCAAGCCAGCTCTCTTGGCCGGGTCTCCCGACAATGTCGCTGCCCGGGAGGAAATCTTTGGCCCCGTTGCCTATCTGGTCAAATTTGACACCGAGGCCGAAGCCATTGCCTTGGCAAACGACACCGATTACGGATTGGCGAACAGTGTCTGGACCAAGGACAAGGATCGGGCCAACAGGGTTGCCGAAGCCATGGAAGCCGGAAACAGTTGGATCAACGCGCATAATGTGTTCGCGCACGGTGTTCCCTACGGCGGCATCAAGAAGAGCGGTTTGGGTGGAGGCGTGTTGTCCATTGAAACTCTCAATGACTACTACCGCACCACTTCGGTTGTCCGGCCCGGTTAGGAACGCCTTTGGGCCCAATGGCAAGGATGTTCCCGGGAAAAGTATCCGCGACGAAAAGGAGTAATTTACCATGAATAGGGTTTCCAAAGTGGGAATTTTCCTGTTGGGCGCATGCTTAAGGCTTGCGCCCCTCGTCGCGGTGTTCGTTTTTCCATCCCTTATACTTGCGACCGACTTGATCCCACTTCGGGCCGGGCCGGTCTCAATGTCTTTTGATGTCGATAACATCCTCCTGCGCTATGTTCAGGCGGGAGATCAGGAAATTTTACGGGCCATTAGCGCCCCGGTGCGGGATCAGAACTGGGCCACGGTTGCTCCAAAAATATCGAACCTCAAGGTGGCAAATCAAATAGATGGTTTTCTCCTTACCTTTGATGTCGCTTGCAGGGAGGGGGATATCGACTTTCGCTGGAAGGGAAAGATTTCGGGCACCAACAAAGGTGTCATTGAATACTCTTTCGAAGGCGAGGCTCAAACCACCTTCAAGCGAAACCGGATTGGCTTTTGCGTTTTGCACGGGCCAACAGCCGCCGGTAAACCCTGGGAAATTGAGACGGCCGACGGGCAAACAACAAAAGGGCATTTTCCGAAGTTTATCTCCCCAAAACAGCCGGCGAAAAACCTGCGGGCGATCACTCATGAAGTTGCACCTGGCATCCGCGCCAGGGTGGATCTGAGCGGCGATATATTTGAAATGGAAGACCAGCGAAACTGGACCGATGCCTCCTTCAAAACATACTGCACCCCCCTGGAAATCCCGTATCCGGTTGAGATTCCCAAGGGAACAAAGATAAACCAAAAGATAAAAATAAGCATCGAGGGCAATATTCCCCAGGCAAAGCCCCAGGCAACCGGTGGCGCCGTCCTTACCCTGGTTGGGGAAGAATCCCCTTTGCCGCGGATTGGCCTTCAGGTTTCCAGCGAGGTTCGAAACCTTTCCGTGTCTCAAATTGAGCGTCTAAAGGCTCTTAATCTGGATCATCTTCGGGTCGACCTTTCCCTCTCGGAAAAGAATTTTGTAAACGACCTTCGCCGTGCCACGGAGCAGGCGAAAGCCTTGGGCGTGTCCCTGCTGGTTGGTTTGAACCTGGGTCAGACACCTGATTTTGCATCCCTTTTGAGTGAAATCAAAAGCCTTGGGTCCCCCGTCTCCCATTGGTTGGTTATTGGAACCAGCAGGGACCAATTAAGTCGGGCCAAAAAGGAACTCGGCCCAGTCGTGGAAGATTCCAAAATCGGATTGACGGAGATCACCAACTTCGTCGAACTTAACCGGGCCAGGCCGGATGAAAGGTCTGTTGGACCGGTGGGCTTTGCCATCAATCCCCAGGTTCACGCCTTTGATAATCTTTCCCTGATGGAAACTCTCCCCATTCATGCCGATGTGGTCAACAGCGCCCGTCAATTTTCGGGCAACCGTCCGCTGGTTATTGGGCCGATCACACTTAGGCCGCAACTGATCAATGGCAAGGTACAACCCGGTGGCCCGCCTCCTGGACCTTTTCCCATTTACCTGGATGTCCGACAGGGAACCCGGTTTACGGCAGCCTGGACTCTGGGGAGCCTGAAATATCTTGGTGAAGCCGGAGCCCACAGCGCAACCTATTTTGAAACCGTTGGCTGGAATGGTGTGATGGACGCCGAGGAAAGTGGATCAAGGCCTGTTGGTTGGCCTTCCCGTCCGGGTGAGTTGTTTCCGGTTTATCGGATTTTGCAGGAAATTGGCCACTTTTCCGGTGGCCAGATGCTGAAGGTCAATTCTTCCAACGATCTGGTTGCCACCGCCATCGCGCTGAAAAAAGGGGAAAAAACCACGGTTCTGGTTGCGAATTTGACAGACAAGGCGCAAATGGTCACGATTCGGGGGTTTGCCGGTAAATCGGTAAAAGATCCAATTGGTAAAGGGGCCGAAATCCTTGAGACCCCCAAAGACGGCGTTCAATTGCCGCCTTTTGGTATCATTCAAATTGATAAATGATAGATCCTATTTGGCTTTTTATTGAAATAAGCCTCCAGGCAATAAGTGTTTGGCCAGGCGTGGCGGCGGAAACCGGGTTTATCGGGAATTCTAAGTTTCGTTCAAAGTGGCAAATGACCCAATCCCTTGTGGCTCAGCCGACCAACCCATGGATTTTTCAAACCACAATTCCAAATCGCAATGTAACATAATAGGAATCTTAAAATCATGAAAGTTCAGGCACTCAAGCGCTTTCGGGC
>CAWUOD010000326.1:0-4499 GCA_963923115.1 uncultured Singulisphaera sp. | reverse complement strand
AGATCCTCTCTGGTCTCGTGGGCTCGGAGATGTGTATAAGAGACAGGGGAGGAGCCAACCTGTTTTTTGATTTTTTGGCGAGCCGTGCGCGGGAGTGCACGGGTTCTGGCGCAGGGAGGCAACAAGGTTTCGACCACGAAGTTCCAACGCCCACGGGGTTTTGGTTTTTGTCTTGGTGAGCCGGGTGCGAGAGCGCCCGGGCCGCTGGTGCGGACAGGGAACCAGTCGTGCACCGCGAAGATGCGAAGGGCGCCATGGTTGGGTATTGCCAGGCTGGGGGGGCAGAAACCTCACTCACCCCGCCTTTTTCTCCATCCATGGACAGGAAGTAGCAACCTGTTTTTTATTTTCTGGCGAGCCGTGCGCGGGAGTGCCCGGGTTCTAACGCAGACGGGGAATATTTGTTTGGCTCGGGAGGGTATGTGCTCACTAGATTTTATGGTTTTTTTGCAGGTGGATGTTGAACAGAATCCGGTTTTAATTGCAAGTTACTCACAACTGATTCGGTGTAAAATCTCCTGAATCATCTTTGCCATTTTAATGTGACTTATTTTGTGGAATACAAAGGAAAATGAAAGAAAACGATTCGCCATTTTTGACAATCGATCCAAATCAATGGGTTTGCTCAAACGCATTGTGTTTTGCCATTTTTGACAATTACCCGGTGTCAAAAGGCCATGCGTTAGTAATCACCAGACGGGTTGTTGCTACATGGTTTGATTGCACGGTCGAAGAGCAAAAAGCCCTGATGGAGCTAGTGAACACTACCAAACTTCTTTTAGATGCCAAGCTGGATCCAAAGCCAGATGGATACAACGTCGGCTTCAATTCAGGCGCTGCTGCCGGGCAAACAGTGAAACATGTGCATATTCATGTGATTCCAAGATACCAAGGGGATGTGGAAGACCCGCGAGGTGGCGTACGTCATGTCATACCAAGCAAGGGAAATTATCTGGTCGGTGGATTTGCTGGAAATGTTGAAAAAAACAAAGTTGGAAATCCGGAAGTTCAATTGACGACCGGGTATCCCGACACCCCTTTGTGGCTAACGCTAAGAAACCAGTTGGCAGGGGCGCTGGAAATCGATTTAGTGGCGGCTTTCGCACAACGTTCCGGCTTAGATCTAATTCAAAAAACCATTTTTGGCTCAATTCGAGATGGTAGTCAAATTCGTATATTGGTTAGCGATTATTTAGGAATTACCGACCCTGAAGCTCTTGAACAATTAGTTGGCTGGGTAGCTAGCACCAAGGAGCCTGGGGCGGAAGACGCTCAAGGCAGTTTGGATGCACGACTTTTGGAGGTTGAAAAAATAGATGGGGAGGCTGCATCGTTTCATCCCAAAGCCTGGAGGATTTCAGATGCGAACGAAGGTATTTTGGTGGTTGGTTCCAGCAACATTTCAAGGGCAGGACTGCTCGACGGGATTGAGTGGAATCTGGTTGGGAAGGCAAAGCCAGATCACAAGGTTTTAAATCAAGCAAAAGCTGCATTTGAATCATTATGGCAACAAGGCAGCTTATTAAAGCCAAACGTGATTCAAGCCTATCGGGAACGGGCAAAAAAAAGCGATTCAATCCGGGCCCTTTGGGACGGGCATATTCCCGAGGGAAAAAGCCAAGAGGCACTGTCATGTGTTGGTTTTGAAACAGGCATTGAACTACCCAATCCAAGGCCTTGGCAAAAAGAAGCGCTTAAATCATTGGCAAGGATCCGTGAGGATAATTTCAACAAAGCTCTTGTCGCCGTTGCGACCGGTTTGGGGAAAACTTGGCTTGCGGCTTTTGATGTCATTGAATTGGGGAAAAGATTAGGCCGTTGTCCTAAGGTGCTGGTGGTTGCCCATCGAGCTGAAATACTCACGCAAGCTGAAACAACGCTCAGGACCGCCCTGCAGCTAGCAGCGGCCAAATATAACTGGAAGATGCCAACCACCAGTTGGTTTGACGGAGACGGCAGCAAGTTGGTTGGTGACATTGTGATCGCATCCATCCAAAAAATCAGCAGGCAAACAAACGGTAAAAACGAAAACTTGGAAAAGATTGAAGGCCTTTATTTTGATTACTGTGTCATTGATGAAGTTCACCATGCACAAGCCCCGAGTTACCGGCGGATGCTTGCACGACTTCAAGCTGGATTCACACTTGGTTTGACAGCAACCCCTGAAAGGACCGACGGAATTGATGTGGCGACCCTGTTTGATGACATTCTTGCAGCGCAGGCGACCATAAGTGATGGAATTGAAGAAGGGTCGTTAGTTCCATTTCGATACCGTGGGCTAAAGGATGATGTCGATTTTGAACAGATACCATGGAGGAATGGCAAATTTGACCTGAAGGCCTTGGAAGAAAGACTTGAAAACAGCGAGAGAATGGAGCGACTGTGGAAGGAATGGCTCGCCACTGAGGAAAACAATAAAAGCAAAACTATCATTTTTTGTGTGTCTAAAAGACATGCGTTGTTCACTCGCAACTGGCTTAGGCGCAGAGGCGTTTCATGCGCCGCAATTTTTTCTTCCAGAGAAAGCATCGGGGCTGGTGGGATGCTGGAGAAATCCGACCCCCGTATGGAAACCATTCAAAGGTTTTCCCAGGGTGATTTGGATGCGATTTGCGCTGTCGACATATTTAACGAAGGGGTAGATATTCCCCTTATTGACAGAGTGGTCATGCTCAGGCCCACCGAATCGAAGGTGATTTTCCTTCAACAATTGGGAAGGGGACTGAGAGCCAATTCTGGGAAAACCCGTCTGACAATTATTGATTTCGTCGGGAATCACAAGGTATTTGCGAACCGGATTACCCACCTTCTTTCCTTGAACCAGAGCAATTACTTGGGAAATAGTGGCGGAAGGTGGAAAAGATTCGGAGATTTTATCCGTGAGGGCACAACCGAATTACCACCCGGTTGCCTAATCGATTTGGATGTTGCCGCAATTGAATTGATGAGGCGATTCATTCCGGTCGGGCGCGCAGCAGCAGTTGAGGCATATCGCGCCCTGAAAATAGAGCTGGAAAGGCGCCCAACCCCGTCAGAGGTCTATCAGGCGGGTTACCTAGCTATGGCAGTATCCGCCGAGCATGGTTCCTGGTTTGGATTTTGCAATTCAGAAAACGACCTATCCGAAGATGAGCAAGATTGTTTTGAAGCACAGGGGGAGTGGTTTGAGATGCTCCAAACCACCAATTTGACCAAATCCTACAAGATGGTGGTCCTAAGGGTGATGCTGGACCAACAGCGATTTTGGCAGGGGATGACGATCGATTATTTGGCGGAAAAATGCCATGAATATTTGAGGAATCATCCTCAGTTGCGGGAAGATTTGGAAGGAGCCGGATTTAAATCTGAAAAAACTTTGGATGAAAGAAAAGCATTTAGGGATTGGTGGTTGAAGTGGCCTCTGAGCCGATGGGCGGACAAACAAAATGGAAGGCTTTGGTTTCAACTGAAAGGTAATTCTTTCCAACCAAATTTTGAATGTGAAGGATACCTTCGACAAATTTTCGAGCAAATGACAAGTGAAATAATTGATTACCGAATTGCTCAGTATTCCCGAACCAAATTCCTATCGGGGATAAAAGTAAAAACCGATGGAAAGCAGTTGTCCTTTTTGGCAAAGGTCAGCCATTCGAGTGGAAGGGCCATGTTGTTTTTGCCCACCGTTGAGCAGGTACCCGGCCGGCCCATCGGGCCGATAGACATTCGACTTCCCGACGGAGCAGTTTGGGTATTCAAATGTGTGAAAGTGGCTTGTAATGTTGCCTATCCAAAGGAAGGGGAAAAGGGCAACAAGAATCAACTTGGTGATTTACTTAAGGAATGGTTTGGTGCAGATGCAGGACTTCCGGGCACTGATCATCAAATTGAAATTCGACAAGAACAGATGGGTGAAGGTATTCAATGGACTGCCAAGCCTTTGTTATTGGAGAAACGTATTGGGGCGGAAGCAGGAGAATCCTTGCAACAAGGAGTTGGTTTAAGGGGGGGATTGCCATCCTTTTTCAGAGATACCTGTAAGGATTCTGACAAGTATTTAACCTGCGTACCTATTTTCAATTTGTCTGTGGCAGCAGGCTTGTGGGGACCGGAAAGCACACCTGAGGAAAATGGTTGGGCTGATTTGGGTGGGCGAAGGATCGAACCCGGAATGTTTGTGGCTAGGGTGACGGGTCGATCGATGGTGCCAGTGATTAGCGATGGATCGTGGTGTTTATTCAGGAAGCCGAGCGGGGGCAGTCGGCAGAACAAGATCGTTTTGGTGCAGTTGAATTCCCTGGGCGACCCCGAAAACGGGGGCCGATTTACCGTGAAGCGGTATGCATCTGAAAAACGCGTGACGGTGGACGGTTGGTCGCATCAGATCATTCGGTTATTGCCTGAGAACCCGAGTTATTTGCCCATTGAAATTTTGCCTGCAAATGCCGGAGAGATGTTGATTGTGGGCGAGTTTGTTGAGGTTTTACCAGGGGAATGAGAGTGATTGGTGGGTGGGGGGTGTT
>CAWUOD010000325.1:0-4512 GCA_963923115.1 uncultured Singulisphaera sp. | reverse complement strand
GTATAAGAGACAGGGTTGATAATAGAAAGAGGTGCGGACGATTTTTTCCCGGGATCCCAGGGGATCCCCTTTGCCGGTCGAGCTTTCGCCCGGGAGCATGGATGTTGGGCCTTTACCCTCTTTGTCCAAAGGTTGGGAGGTGTTTGGTTTTTTCGATGGCTCAATCCCGGGAGTCCGCATCGCGGGACCCCAAAAACCGGACTTTTCCACCTCCAATTGCTTTTTGTCAGCACTTTCTTTCCTGGCGATCTCAGGCGATTCCTTCCGGGTTTGCCTTTCACCGCTTAAACGGACCACCAGAGGAGAATTGGGATCGGGATTTCGGTTGGCCTTTTCATTGACCGAGGTGACTTTGATTTCGCCACGGGTATTGAGTTCGATATGCCCTTTGTCAGCCTTTTGATTTTCCGTGCTTGCATCAATAACCAGATTTCCCTCTGTCTGGATTTCCATTTTCCAGATCCCGGTAAGCTGATGTTGGCGGGGATTAAGCCAGGCAACTGCCCTGTCGCAGTGAATATTGATAAAGCCGTGCTGAATGAGGACTTTGCCCTCGAGGACCAAAACAGTTTCGTTATTTTGTTTCCAAAAGCTGACCCGGTCGGCGTCCAGGCTTATTGGCTTGGATTCGCCGGGGTTGTTTCGAATGAAATCGAGAACCTTGGGAGCCCGTGTTTTGGCGGGGCCAAATAGTCTTTCGGCCAGGCTGGGAGACGGCGCCTCCTCGGGGGCGGAAGTTTCCTGGGCCTTTGCGGTCCCTGAAGCCGTTCCAATGGACAATACCAAGCCAAATGCCAGGGAGACAATCCACCCAAGGCGGTCAAACGGTCTAATTGTGGACCGTGACCCGGCAAAAGTATGACCAGTTTTTTCGGGTGGAATCGGCACTCGGTGCAAAACTCCCACCACCCCCCACAGGAGTTCGTTCCCCATGAACGAAGCAGACCGAAGGAATGGTGAGGACGCAATACCCTTGAAGCCTTAAGGGGTCAAGCTCACTCTTTGGGGGCCGAGTGAAAAGAAAAAGGGTGGCGGCTTTTAAACCGCTACCCTTTTAGTGGAACCTGTTATCGAATAAAGATTTAGCGTCTAATGCGCGCCGGGGGAATTTCGGCATAAGGATTGATCCGCACTTCATTTCCATGGGGATCAAAACATTGGATTTCGAGCATTTCCGGTGGAACTCCATGGGAACCGAAAATTTCAACATCCATGTTTCCCGCGGCTTCCAGCTCGGAAATGACCCTTCGCTTCTTGTTGAGAAGGAAGTTTGCAACCCCATCCGCAACCCGAATTCGGACATTGGTTATGTAGTTGCGACAGCTTGCAAGTTGAATAAGCCTGATCACATCAAGCGACATGCTCTCCGAGGTCTTGACATAGCTGATGCCGTTGCAGAAGGGACAATCATGGAATACCGACCGGCGAAGTGAGGGGCGAATGCGCTGACGGGTCATTTCAATGATGCCAAAACCGGATATGCGCAGGACCTTGGTCCTGGCACGGTCCCGGCTCATGGCATCCCGAAGGGCCCGCTCAACCGTTCGACGATGCTTTTCTTCGCGCATGTCGATGAAGTCGTTGACGATCACGCCACCAAGATCACGCAGACGCAACTGGCGGGCGATCTCTTTGGCCGCGGCCAAATTCATTTGGAACGCGGTTTCTTCGGCATTATTGCTGTCTGTCCGGAAATTGCCGCTGTTAACATCGATGGCAACGAGAGCTTCCGTTTGTTCAATGACGATGCTGCCCCCATGTGGCAACGGTACCTTTTTCAGGTTAATCTTGGCGATCTCCTCTTCCAAGCCGTAACGATGGAAAAGGGGTTCCGGATCCTCGAAATGCTTGATGCGGTCCGCATGCTGGGGCATAACAAACTGGAGGAATTCCTGGGCGTGTTCGCAAGCCCGTTTTTCGTCAACCCAGATTGTGTCAATGTCGGTGGTAAATGTGTCCCGGATCGTCCGGGTGATCATATCGCTTTCCTGATAGACCTCAGCAGGCGATTTGGTCTTTTTGATGCGACGGGCCACGACCTGCCACAGACGGGAAAGATAGACCAGGTCGCGCTGAAGCTCCGTTTTGGTTTTATCCACGCCTGCCGTACGGATGATGAAGCCCAATCCCTTTGGTGGGCGAAGCTGGTTGAATACATCGCGCAAGCGACGACGAGCTCCTTCGTCCAAAATCTTGCGCGAAATACCAACGCGATTCAGCCCGGGCATCAAAACCAGGAAACGGCCGGCGATGGAGACATAAGTGCTGAGGGTCGGGCCCTTCGAGCCGATTCCTTCCTTGATGACCTGGACGACTACTTCCTGGCCGCGTTTGAAAATTTCCTGAATGGAGGGTTTGGGCCTTCCGGAGCCAGTCCGGCCAGCATCGCGGCCTCTCATTCGTGGACCACCCCGACCGCGATCCCCACCATCCCGGGGACCACCACGCATTGGGGGGCCCCGTCGATCGCCGCGATCATTTCGTTCGCGGCGAACATGGGTGCGTTCGCCACCCTCGCCGCCCTCCTGATTTTCCGGTTGGCCAGCGGATGGCTCTTCCGGGAGGGGCTCACCCCCAAGGGACTCGGATTCGCGACCGAAGCCAAGATCTTCGCCAATTTCTGTGGGAGCCGGGTTTTCAACCACTGGACGACTGGTGATTACCCGGGAGTGCGTCTCGACAATTTCTGCTTCAAATTCTTGCGAAACCCCTTGCGGTTCACGGTGGGTCGAGGGCCGACTCCGGAAGATTATTGCGTCCTCCTCAAGGATTTCGACCACCCGTGGAGCCACAGGAGCGGAGCTGCTGGATATGATTGGTCCCGAAGTTTCCACTGGGACGATGGTTTGTTGTGGAGCCCCTGTTGGCTTGCGGGGTGTGAAAAGCAGCTCATCCTCATCGCTTCCGGCACCCATGGAAGGCGGGGAAATTTCCGGTTCGTCACCAGGAGCGCTAAAGCGGGACTGGGATTCCATGGCTGGGGGGATGAAATCAGGACCAGACTGATCTCCCGACCCTTCGCTTGCGGGGTTGGACTCGGATGGCGCCGCCCCTTCATTCGAAGGGGGCGCCGAGGGTTCACCCTGGGCGGATTCCTGACGCTCGCCTACATGCCGCCCACCACGACCCGGCCCCTGGCCCCGACGGCGACGACGCCCGCGCTGTTCCTTGCCTGGCAGGGCTTCCCCTTCACTTGATCCGTCTTGAGGCTGGCTCGGGGTTTCGCTTTCGTTTTCAACCCCAAAGCCGGATTCAAGCAAATCCTTTTTTAGTTCATCGACGATTTGGCGACGCCGTTCGTTTTCCTGGGAAGGGCCACGGCCCCCTCGTCTTTCCCCGCCTCGCCTGGGACCGTCCCGACGCCCACCATCATTTCGACCGCCTTCGGATCTGGAGCGGTAAGGTCGGCCTTCCCCTCCTTCCTGACGGGGTTCCTGTTGCCGAATTTCCGAACGGGAACCGCCCCCCCAATCATCCTCGGAGGCCTCAGCATCGCTGAAGCCTTCGATGTGTCGGTAATAAGTTGGCTCAACATCGGAGACATGGAGAAAGCCGTTTCGTCCAACTCCGAAGTCAACGAATGCGGCCTGAATACCAGGCTCTATGTTTACAATTCGGCCTTTGTAAATGTTGCCGACATAGGATTCCTGGCCTGTCCGTTCGACATAAAGCTCCTCAAGGATGCCATCCTCCACAATGGCAATTCGGCATTCTTCCGGTTGAAGAACATTGATCAACATTTCTTTTTTCATGATGTGCGAGACCTTTCTTGGGAGTCATCACAGGCGATATTAAGCCGGGTGCGCTCCCACTTGGGTGCGGGAAAATCCTTGGAACCGAGCGGCCAATCCAACATGGCCAAAATTTCAAGAGGTTTGAGAGTCCCATCCGGTTGGGGGACCAGGGTGATTTCAAGCTGATCACCATCGATTTTGAGGTCTTTGAGAGAAGACCTGAGATCCTTTGAGAAAGGAGAGTTGGGTTCGATCCTAGCGGAGGGAATTGCAGCCGGATCCTGCCTTTTCACCCAAAGGTTTTCGCTGGCTATGATTTCCCGGGTTCGATCAATCGTTTGGGAAAGAAGGAAGTCCGGAATGGAGGTCCTGTAGGAAAGAGATTCCACCCTGGCGCGGTCCTTTGGACCGATTGCCTGGATGTCCAGAAATCTCAGACCAGGAGGGGCGCCGCCATTGAGTTTTTCCAAAAGCCCGTTAAGGTTCCAGTCCCCTTGAGCGAGGTCGATCTCAAGAATTTCTTCGCGCCCAATGGCCCCAAGGGGTAGGGAAAGGGCAAACACGATGTTTGGTTGGGGATGGAAGCCTTGGGATTGCACAACAGGAAGAGCAAGCCGCCTTAAAAGTCGGTCAACGGCACGAATGAGGTCGTGATGACTAAGCCAACGGATGAGTTCGGATTTTTCGAAACGAAGTCGTATCCGGAAGATTTGGACAGCCCCTTGGTTTTTCGGGGCTGTTGCTTCCGGAGAATCGGCCAAGATGGGTGGACTCGGCA
>CAWUOD010000324.1:0-4519 GCA_963923115.1 uncultured Singulisphaera sp. | reverse complement strand
GGGGGTATCTGACCAGCAGGGAAGTTGCCGGGGGTGTTTACATTGGGGATACCGGCTTCCTTGGCCTGGTTGTACAGGTTATCGTTTTGGAGGGCCGGCAGAAGGTAATAAAAAAGGCTACCGTAAACATTTGTGGGAATATTGTTGAGGGCCCAAGGGAAGCCCCCTTCCGCAAACGCGCCATACGCTGGGGGATATTCCCCCTTGGTCGAATTGCCCAAGGTAGCCTCGACGGCCAACCCCAGCTGCTTGAGGTTGTTTTGGCTCTTGGCCCGGGCGGCAGCCTCGCGAACCTTTTGGACGGCAGGAAGCAACAATCCAACAAGAACGCCAATGATGGCGATAACCACCAAAAGCTCGATCAGCGTGAAGCCTTTGCGACGGATGGACATGGGGAGTTCCCTCTCGGGTCACCGTGAAAAAAAGTGCAATAGAATTTCATCTCTTATTCTTACGGTTCCCCCGGACGGGCGCAAGGCATAGACCAAATGGATAGAGACCGGATTTATGGATGGGAAAGGAATCTTGGGTGCAATGAATTCTCCGAATTGCCCGTTTTCCGCGGTTCATCTTTCCAATCACAAAATGCCCTCCCACGGGATGACCTATTTATCCGACGAGGAAGTCCGATCCTGGTTTGCCGGATGGCTTGAGCTTTGGAAACCGGAAATCCTTGTCCGACTTGAAGGCCCGCCCCAAATCAGCGGTCCCTACGACCACGAGCCCCCCCGGGGCAACCACATTTACACCGTCACAAGCAACGCTCTTGCCCTTTTGCCGCAGGATTGGGTCGAAAAAGCCCGTGAGGCGGGAAGCGAAGTCATCGAGATGGAGGGAACGGATCCCTCCCGCACCGAAGGGGATGGCCAACCACCAAAAGAAATCGGCATCGCGACGGGAATGGCCCTGAAACTCCAGGCTTTGGGCTTTGGATCCTCCTGGCTGGAGGCATTTTGCGAATCCCAGGACCACCCGAATCTGCTCGACGCCGGCCTCTTTTGGAATCATGTCCGCGACGCCGCGAAAGCGATTCTGGAAGGAGACGAAACACAGGCCCAAACGAAGATGGAGGAAGCCGCCGCGCTCCTGGTCAGCGCCCGTGAAGGGATTTCGACCCATGGACTGCTGCATATTGACCTGATTTTGGGATCATCCCTTCCCGAGGCCGACCTGCAAAGTGCCGCCTGGCTGGATGCGGAATACCCCCGAAACCTCATCGCGAGCGGAAGCTGGCTTCAGGCCCTCGAGGAAAATCATCCGGAAGCCTTCGGTCAATTGAGAGTCAAGGCGGATCTCGGCCTCATTGAGGTATTGGGAAGCGTTCAGATCGAACGGGATGATCCGTTGACATTCATCGAATCCCAGGAATGGAACCTCGGCAAAGCCCGTGAAACCCATTCGGCCCTGCTTGGCAGGCCCCCCAGGGTTTTTGCCCGCGCCTCGGCGGGGCTCCATTCGACCTATCCTCTTTTGCTCCAGCATGCCGGATATCGTCGGGCGGTTTTGCTCTCGTTTGATGAAGGCACCGTTCCCCACTACCGCAGCCCGGTGATTAGCTGGGCAGGGTCCGACGGCAAATCGGTCGAGGCGTTTGTCCGGACACCCTTGCCCGCCGATTCCCTTCAAACATGGTTTCATCTTGCCTATCACATTGGGCGGGCCGTACGCGAGGACCATGCGCCCACCGTCGCGATTTGCCACCGGACCGCGCCCGGGGAGCTTTCCCGTTTGGTTGGAACCCTGTCAAGGTTGGGGCCGGTCATGGGGCGATGGCTCCTCCTGGATGACTATTTCAACGAGGCCACCCCCGCGGAATACCCGGGTGTTGCCGCCGCGGACGAATTTGGCATGGATTGGTTGGCGCCGGAAGCGCTTAGGGACCGTCCGGAACCCGATCCGATCAGTCGTCGCGCCGCGCGGGCCAGGGGAAGACGCAAACTGGAAACCGCTTTTGCCCTTCAGGCGATCCATGAAGTCCTCGACAAGGGGATTGGTGACTGGCCCCATCGCAGGCAAACATTAAAAGACGCGGAAAACGCCTTTGAAACCCATGGCGACGACACCAGCCATGCGATGCAGGCGACCGCCAATGCCCTTGCGACAAGGCTTTTGCGCGGGGCGCCCCAGGCCCCGGGCATAATGGTTTTCAATGGGTGCGCTTTCACCCGTCGTGTCGCCCTGGAAACCACCGCGATCAACGGGCATCTTCCCCTTGAAGGGCCGGTGAAAGCGTTTGGCCGGGAAGGGACTCTGAGCCGGGTGGTTGTGGAGGTTCCCGCTCTGGGCTATGCCTGGATTCCGCGGATGGGAGGAGACGCCAAACCGGTTCCCAGGGCCCGAATGCGATTGGCCGATGAGAAAGCTGTTCGCAACGAATTTTTCGAGGCGGAGATCGACCCTTCCACCGGTGCGATCAAAGCTTTCCGGGACCTCCGCCTGCGACAAAATCGCGCTGCCATGCAACTTGTTTTCATACCCGGAAGCAGGATGAAGGTGGACGAGATTGTGGTTGGTTCGACTGGCCCGGCCCTAGGAGAGCTGACTGTCCAGGGTGTGCTAACCGACGAGCAGGGGGAAACCATTGCCAAATACACCCAGCGGCTTCGGGCATGGATCGGGCGACCGGTTTTGGAAATCCGGGTCGATCTGGAGCCGATCAAGCCTCCTTCGGGCTACCCATGGCACGCACTCTACGCAGCGCGGTTTTCACTTCCCACGGCCATCTCAACCCTTACCCGCGGGTTGAACGGAATGCTCGATGAGACCCGCCAGAGCCGACCATTGAGTCCTGAATTTGTCGAGTGGAAAATAGGGTCGGGCAACTGTGTGCTATTGACCGGCGGAATGCCCATGCTCCAAAGGCACGGCTCCTCCCAACTGGATTTGGCATTGGTTCCCCCCGGAGAAACCGGATCAACATTCGAGTTTGGTCTCGCCCTGGATCGAAACCATCCCCAGCAAATCGCGTTGGGATGGGCAAGCCCTTCGCCGGTTGTCGAAGTCGACCAGGGGCCCCCGGGGGCAGGCGCCTCCGCATGGCTTTTCCATCAGGATTTGCCCAATGTCCTGGTCGGAAACTTTCGGGCCGATGCTCCATTGGAAGGAGATGCGGTCCGGGTCAATCTCCGAATCCAGGAATGCGAGGGGCACTACAGCGTCGGGGAACTGCGCTGCTTCAGGCCACCCCTTCGAGCCTCCGCCATGGATTCCGATGGGATCAGCTCCATGGGTCTGGGCATCAACGAAGATGCGGTCGGGCTTGAACTACCAAGGCGTGAAATGGGTTGGTTGGATCTAAACTGGTAGGAAGAACCGGAACATTCCGCACAAAAGGCGCAGGGGACCGAAAATTTGTATTTAACCTAAAATTAAAGGTGGACTCAACTTTGGGACCATGGGACTATAAAATGCGCAAAGCAGGTAATTTATAGCACTTGATCCCGAGGCTCCCATGATTCGCAGATTTGCTCTTGCCCTGTTGCTTCCGATCCTTGCCGCGGCTGTTCCTTCCTCCGTTTTGGCCGGAGGCGGCGGATATTATCCTCCAAACCAGGGTATCTTCTGTGGGCTCGGAGCCCACTTCTTCCCCGGACACGCATCCAGTCATCCTGTTGCAGGTCCCTGGTATAGCTATTACCCCTATGAGGCCTATTTCACCCGGCCCGCTCCCATGGCTTATCCCTATTGGCCCACCCAAATGACCACCGGTCAAAACCCATACGGCGCGCCCCAGGCATACCAGGCCTATCCAGGGACAATTGTCCCCTCCTACGGAAACTACCCCCAATATTGGGGTCGCTAATTCCCATCCCATTCCGGATTTGATTCACAATTTTCCGGGATATTAAGGTTCAAGGGGCCGATACTTTCCGTGGGGGGGAGTGTCGGCCCTTTTCATTGGCCAATCCGGCTGGAACCCTTTTCATCCGGATTTGGGAACATGTACCATTGGATTACCGTCACATTTTCAGGTGCGCCCCTGGGAGGGTCAGGTTGGAGGTCGATAGCCCATGTATCCGGTTCAAGGTCGATTGGTTCCCGATGGTGGTGGCGACAATATTGATCTCAACCGACCCGATTTGGTTGTGGGCCGCCGACCGTCTTGTGACATCCAGATGGAATACCCCAACATTTCGGGCAAACATCTCCGCCTTTGCTTCAAAATGGGATATTGGACTGTCGAGGATCTCGGTTCCACCAACGGAATCAAAGTGAACGGCGTGCGGGTTCAAACCCGAACCGTTTACCCAGGCGACACCCTGACCATTGGCAAACGCAACTTCAAGCTCCTTTACGAACTTCCAAGAATTTCCAGCGAGGATGATGAGGACCTCGCCACAGCGGCCCCGCCAGGGGACCGTCCCTCCGACACACAGGACGGTATCGACCTTAGCCAATCCCTCATGGAAAAAGCCGGCATCGCCAAACGCCGCCCGGTCAGGGAAATTCCCAAACCCCAGGAGTTCGATCCCGCCGCGTTTTTGCTCGACGAGTAACGACCGGTCAGCTTCGAAATGCC
>CAWUOD010000323.1:0-4524 GCA_963923115.1 uncultured Singulisphaera sp. | reverse complement strand
AATGGACCCGCCAGGAACTGGAAAACCGTTTGCCCCACATTCTGGTAATGCGCATTTTGCCACCGGAAAAATGGACAAAGGAAGCGATGTCCGGGTGCGCTTTGTCGCAATTGGACCGATTTGCCGCCTTGGCGAAATTCCTTGAGGCCACCCCAAGGCACCCCAAATCCCTTATCGACCTGGATGCGAAACGGATTTGGCACCCATACGCCCCCACCAGGCTTCGTGAAACACCACTCCCCGTCATCGGATCCCGCGATGAATTCGTCACGCTCGCGGATGGGCGCGAGGTTATCGATGCGATTTCCAGTTGGTGGACGATCCTTTATGGTCACAAAGGAGAACGGCTTGCCTCCGAAATGTCGGAATTAACCCTGGATCATGTCCAGTTTGCCGGGATCACCCACCCGGGGGCCATTGACCTCGCGGGGATACTTCTCGAATCCGCCAAAATCCCCGAGGGAAGGGTCTTTTACTCCGACAATGGCAGCACCGCGGTCGAGGTCGCCCTCAAACTCGCCTGGATGTATTGGCGCAAGCTGGATCAGCCCAAAAGGACCCTCTTTGTCGGCTTTGAAAACGCCTACCATGGCGACACCTTTGCGACCATGGCCATCGCCCGGCATCCCCTCTTTGCCAAAGGTTTCGAAGGACTCCTTTTCGAGGCCCGAATATCCCCGGTGAATCCGGAGGCGTTGGATCGGCTACTTCAAAAGGAATCGGACCATGTTGCGGCCGTTGTCATGGAACCCATGATCCAGGGGGCCGCGGGCATGGTGATGCACACTTCCGAAACCCTTGCGCGAATCATAAACATCTGCCATCGGCATAATGTCCTTTTTATCGCCGATGAGGTTATGACGGGAAGCGGTCGGACCGGAAAGATCTGGGCCCACCAACACGCCCTTGATGGCGCGCGATCCGCCGCAGCCCCGACAGACCTGATCGCCCCCGACCTGATCGCCGCCGGCAAAACCCTGGGGGGTGGTTTCCTTCCCCTGGCCGCCACATTGGTCTCGCCCAAACTGGTGAAAGTTCTCGATTCCGACGACCCGGCGGATGCCCTATTTCACGGACACAGTTATACCGCTCATGCGATTGCCTGTGCCCTGGGTGCCAAATACTGGAAAAAACTGACGACCGAAGGCCCGCGCGACGCCATTCGAATCGAAGCATTCTGGAAACATCGACTCGCCCACCTTTCCTCTCACCAAAATGTCAAAGAACTTAGAATTTTGGGGTCCATTGCGGCTATCGAACTGGCGCTTCCACCGGGTTACATCTCGCCTGTTCGGGCTAAAGCCGTTCAAATCGGACTGGAACATGGGGTCCTGTGGCGTCCTCTTGGCAATGTGCTTTATGCGATGCCCCCCTACTGTTCCCGGGAATCTTCCCTCGAAAAAATTGCGCTGGCATTTGAATCCGCGGTTGAGGCCTTTTCCAGCTAATTTCCACCGGGCCAACAAAAATCCATAATTCATCCTTGCGCCTGTATTCGCCGGACCTTTCATCCCCTGGCAAATTCCGGGAAAGAGTCAAAAAATGAACCAGCACCAGGAAATTCTACTCTCCGTCGGTGGAATGAATTGCGCCGGTTGCGCTATGGGCATTGAGGCGCTTGTCAAAGCCCAACCCGGTGTTCGCGAAGCCCATGTGAATTTTGCGACACGCGAGGCACGGATTCTTTTCGATACCAAATTGAATCCCCAAACTCTGGTTAATACCATTCGGTCCGGTGGATACCAGGCGGAAATTCCCCTCGACACCTCCGAGGATACCCTCCTTGTCGCGTCGCAAAAAGCACAGATCGAAGCGGGAACGCTTTTTCTCAACGCCCTCTTTGCCGCAGGAATCGGTCTGGTGTTGATGATCCTTGCCACGGCGCTCATGGGGCATTCGCATGCGACTGATCCACTCTCCGCATGGTATATGCGCGCCATGGAAGGCCTCGTGGGATTTCTTGGGCTTCCCCTGGAAAAGATTCCCCAAACGGCACTCGAAATCAGTTCCATACTGTTGGGTTTTCTGGTGTTGATTGGCCCCGGACGAGTTTTTTTTGTCCAAGCCTGCAAGAGCCTTCGGTTCCTTCGTGTCGATATGAACACCCTTGTCGCTTTGGGGAGCCTGGTCGCATGGCTGGCATCGGTGGCGGGGGTGGTTTGGCCAAAGGGCCCCTTCGGAGATGGCAAAGCTGCCTATTTCGAAGGGGTCGCCTGGCTTATCGCGTTTGTCCTTTTGGGAAGGGCGCTGGAGCATCGCGCCCGGGGAAAGGCTTCGGATGCGGTTCGGGCACTCCTTGCCCTTCGGCCCGACACCGCCCGCAAGGTGACCCCCGAGGGGGAAATCCCGATCCCCCTGAAAGAAGTTCGCCTGGGAGATAATCTCAGGGTACTTCCGGGCGAACGGGTTCCCGTTGATGGCGAAATCATCCAGGGTGCCACCGAAATCGACGAGGCCCTCCTGACTGGCGAACCTCTCCCGGCAGACCGCAAACAGGGTGATCGCATCACCGCCGGAACCCTTAATAGAACAGGCTCAATTGTGATGGTTGCCCGTGCCCTTGGGACGGATTCTGTCGTGGGTCGTCTTGCCAAACTGGTCCGTCAGGCCCAATCCCGCCGTGCCCCCATCGAAGCACTCGCGGATCGAATTAGTGCAATATTTGTCCCTGTTGTCCTTTTACTTTCCCTTGTGACCCTATTTGGCTGGTTTCTTATTGACGGCGACTGGGGCCACGCCATCGCCCGGGCGGTGGCGGTCCTTGTCGTGGCCTGTCCTTGCGCGCTTGGACTGGCCATGCCCGTTGCGGTAGTCAGCGCGTTGGGTCGTGGTGCGCGATTGGGCATCCTTTTCAAGGGAGGCGATGGACTCTCGGGTACTGCCCTGATCAACCGAATCGTCTTCGACAAAACAGGCACGCTTACCCTTGGCAGGCCCACGGTTGTCCAATCATGGATTTCTCCCGATGCCAGGCCCAACACCCTGGCAATCGCCAAAAGTCTTGCCAGCCATTCCGATCACCCCCTTTCCAAATCGCTTGTTGAGGCTCTTGCCAAGGAAAAAAACCTCGAGATCCATGAGGCGACCAATCATCCCGGCCAGGGTCTTGAGGGACAATTTTTGGGTGATGTCGTTCGGCTGGGAACCGCCCGTTGGATGAAAAATTGTGCGATCGTTTCCGATTCCGCATTTGCACAGGCAAAATTGTTCGAGGATGCGGGAATGACGGTTTCCCTGTTTTCCCAGGGGGAAAAGGTACTCGTGGTTTGGGGGTTTGAAGATACCCCTCGAAAGGAAGCCCCAGACGCGATGAAATCCCTCAAGGAATTGGGACTGGGTGTGGAACTCCTCTCCGGAGATCAACCCGTCGCGGTTGAGCGAGTCGCCAAAACCTTGGGGATTCAAACCTTTCTCGGTTCCATTTCCCCGGAAGGAAAATTGAAACACATCACCAATCTGCACAAACAGGGACTGAAGGTGGCAATGGTCGGGGATGGGCTAAATGATGGTCCCGCTCTGGCCCAAGCCGATGTCGGAATCGCCATGGCGCAAGGGGCGGATCTGGCCATCGAGGCGGCAGATGTCACCCTGATGCGCCCTGATTTGGGGCTCTTACCCAAAGGCATTGTCCTGGCGCGGCGAACCCGATCCATCATTCGCCAAAATCTTGTCTGGGCTTTCGGTTACAACCTCCTGGCTGTCCCTCTTGCGGCGGGGGCCCTCGAACCTCTGATCGGGTTTTCCCCGGGCCCGGCCCTTGCGGGTTTGGCAATGGCATTTTCGTCGGTGAGCGTTGTTCTCAACAGTTTGCGGCTGACCAGGGGATAATCCCCCCTTCACAGTCTCTTTATCTGTTGGTGCTACCAAAAAGCATTTTTAGCGCGGAACCAGCGCTCCCGAACCGTTCGGGATTTTCGCGCGAAATTCCATTTGTCCATTGACACACCCAAGGCAACTGTACTACAACACATAGAACAGTTAGAGAGCACACGGATGCGTTTTCAGTTGGACACCGGTTCCCGGACCCCGATCTACGAGCAACTGGTTCGCCAGGTGCGCGAAGCGATCGCCCGGGGAGACCTGGAACAGGATGAAAGACTCCCTTCGATCCGATCGCTGGCCCGGGACCTGGTGGTCAACCCCAACACCATCCTTCGGGCCCTGGGAGAGCTGGAGCGGGAGGGTCTGCTCGTCAGCCGCCACGGACTTGGATATTTTGTCGCGGGTGGCCGCATCGACACAAGCAAATCGGCCCGCAAACGCAAACTGCTTGAGGCACTGGACGCCTGGCTCACCGAGGCCGTCAATCACGGCTTCTCCTCGGAGGAATCACTCGAAATGGTCAAATCCCGCCTGAACGGATTCCAGTGGAAGGGGGATGTCCAATCATGACCACACCAGCTCCAACCCCTGTGGGACCAACCTCCCAGGCAATGGAAACCCGTGGCCTCTGGAAGACCTATGGCACAAAACCAGCGGTCTTTGATGTCTCACTTTCGGTCGAAACGGGTACTGTCTATGGGC
>CAWUOD010000322.1:0-4565 GCA_963923115.1 uncultured Singulisphaera sp. | reverse complement strand
TTTCCGGCCCTGGCGCCAGGATTGTTGTCCTTTGTCGCAAGAATGAGTTTGATGTAGTCCCGGGCTTTCTTCGGCTCGCCTTTTTCCTTCAAAAGAAATGCCGCCCATGCATAGGCCTTCCAACAAATCGGGGAGTTATTGTCTTCGTTGGAAAGATTCTCAAAGGACTTGAGGGCTACATCGATCGCCTGGACCCGTAAAGTCGCTTCCTTTTCGGGGTCATTGTAAAGTCGGGCCAGATTGAATTGCGCCTCGGCAATATTCAACTTGGCAATTAGCTTCTCCTCGCGAATGCGGGATGCGGTAAATCCCGGAACATCCGAACCGGATTTCTCAATCTGATCCAGTTTCTTGAGCAACTCCTGAACCTGGACGATCCCCGCCCCAAGAAGTTCTCTCCCTTTTGTTTTTTCCGCCAAAGCAACCGGGGCTTTGGGATCAAGCAACAAAGCCTTGGCCATTTGGGCCTCACCCAAACGAATCGCCACAGCTCCAAGGGAAATACTCGCCTGAAGGACCAGGGGGCTTTGTGGATTGGCTCGAACAAAATTTTCCAATTCGGATTTGGCCTGGGTCATCATCAAGCGGCGTGCTTCCGCATCCGGAATGGATTTGGAAAGTTCAATCTTTGCCACCGCCAGAACCACTCTCAATGATTCCTGTTGGGCGGGTCCATACTTGGGTAGCACACGGTTCAGGTAATCGATGGCGAGGTCAGGGGTTCCTTCGGCCCGAAGCTGCCCGGCAAAGCGAAGGTCAAGATCCGCCATGGCGCTCTGATCCGCCACAGCCATGGGGGCCGAAGGAGCCATCGGCCCCTGCCCCCGTGCCAAACCTGAATTTTGAACCATTTCCCAAGGCGCCAGGATCGAGGCACCAAACCCGAGGACAACCCAAATGGGTTTTGTTTGGGACACATGCCTGGCCACAAAACCAAATAACCGATGCGAAACCATCATCTCACCTCAGGAGGGAAAAGATCCTTGGTAAGCCAAGCCAGTCGAGTGCGATCCCATTCTACCGAACAGGATGCGACTCATTTTTTCGACGGAAGCCCTTTGCGCGCCTCGCCAATTTTCAGAAATGGAGCCAAAAGAGGTTCTGCGGCTGGAGAACCCGCTTTGGGATTTTCCCCGGGAAGAGCGGCTCGAAGCAGGTCGCCTATCGCGGGTATCTGTTCAGTGGGGGATCCGGCCGTCGCACCAGGCTTTCGTTCGCACAACACGAAATGGCTCCAGGCGCGAAACTCCCGGTCGTAATTGCTTTCTCCTGGCATGGAGGCGAATAGTTTTGAAAGGGCATCGGCATCGAGGTCACCAGGTCCGACAGATTCGGCCCAACGAAGAATCGCCGACTGTGCCTCCGGTCGGTTGGTAAACGCGACAACATCCTTGGCCAACTGACCGCGAAGATTGGTATCATCAGGCTTGCAAATGGCCAATTCCACACGGGCGCGAAACCCAAGGGATGGAGTTTTCGACGCGACTTTCAACGCGGATTCCAGACGAGCCGCCTCCCCTATCAGGGCATAGCCCCGAACCCGACCAAGAATTTGGCTGTCAAGCTCCCCATCAAGCGTTCCCCCCGGCAACCGCTGTCCCTGATCGCCAAGGGCAATAACGAGGGAAATGATATATTCTCCGACCTCGCTGGGATTAACTTTTGCTCCTGGCGGAAGCACGAGCCCAAGAGCCTGTAGAGCCCCTTCCCTGTCCCCGTTTGCCAATAGCTCATGACCCAGAATGCCCGCGGCATCCATTTTTTCGGCGACTTCCTCGCCAAGGCGATTTCGCCGTTTCGGATCTGCAAAAGCGTTATTGAGCAACGCCAACGCGCGCTTGGGCTCCTTGGCCGAGACAAGGAATTTTACAGTATGTCTCCATACCCCCAGTCGAAACTCGGGCCACGCCATCAGGGCGTAGGAGGCCCCAATTCTTTGCTGAATTTCGTCCCAATTGGCTTTTTTGCCCGATCTCGAATCCTCCTTGTTGCCCCCCATTATCAAAAGCGCGCGAATCATCGCGCCTTGAGCGGGGTCCAACGCGGCAATGGATTCGGGATCGGAAAGCCCAGCTTCCCTTTCCTTGCGGAATTCCGCCAGGGCGGGGTCGGTGTATTTTTTCGGAAGGGTGTTCACCTCGCTGGAATAAGGCACGAGGGCCTCGGCCGACACCAACTGGTAGATCATTTTGGCGCGGGCCGGGAAATCCTTGTCTTCCTTTATGCTTGCCTCGCCATCCCTTACCACTTTGTCCAATTTCAAAAGAGTTTGCTGGCCAGAGCGAATCCACCAAAAAGTACCCAGTACCCCGGCAACAGCAATGCCAACAAGCCCGAAAGTTACCGCCTGGCGAATGCGTTGACGAATGGGAACCACGACCTTGGGGCGGCGCGAAAGAAGAGCATCAGCCTCCTCAAGCGATTCCCGGGAAACTTCAACCTTGGTGCCGCCCTGAATTCCCTCGGGAGCCGGGTCCAGATCGCGCCGTACTGCACTTGGCCCCTGCTTGACATTGGCGCGCCAGGATCCGGCATCGGTTCGTTTGGGCACCGGGATTTTCACAATGCGAGAACATTCCGGACAGGGAGCCTGTTTGCCTCCCATTTCGAGTGGAAAATTGATCTGCTCATCACAAAAGGGACAGGCCAATTCGATTAGCGTGGCCTTGGATGCTTCATCCGATTCGCGCTCCGCGCTCATGAAAGCTTCAACAGCTTCCTGGCTTTCCCTGGCAACCAAATCTGCCTCGGGCGGAGGGGTAACAGGTGCTTTGGTTGGGGTTGGGACCTCAGCTGGATTGGATCCGGCGGGTTTGGCCCCATCCAATGGCACCGTTATCTTTTTCTTGCACTTGGGACAAGCAACAGGCTTACCCGCCAAATGATCAGGCGCCTGAAACGCCGCCTTGCATTCCGGACAGGCAAACCGAATTGGCACGGCTGTGACCCTTTTTGGGAGGGAAAATTAGATTTCAACACCCGGCCAAATCCCAATCCTCTTAACCCTTGACAAGGGGAAGGCGCGTCCGATGGGGGTGTTTGTTATTTTCTATGGATTTCTCACCACCAAGGTTCCCCTTTTCAAGCTCCTCGGCTTCCCATTTTTCCACCTCTTCGAGGAGGGCCGTCACCATTTCGCTCTCAAGCACATGCCGAACGATTTCTCCCCGCTTGAAAATCACTCCCTTGCCTTTGCCCGCGGCGATCCCAATATCCGCTTCCCGGGCTTCTCCGGGACCGTTGACGACACATCCCAAAATCGAAATCTTTATGGGAGTTTTCTTGCCGGCCAGGACTTTTTCCACCTGGGCCACAATCCCTTCCAGATCGATTTCCAACCGACCACAAGTGGGGCAAGCGATCAATTCCGGTTTGCGGACCCGCCTTTGCGTGGCCTGGAGAATGTCATAAGCGGCGGCGATTTCGGGCACGGGATCACCCAAAAGGCTGATACGCATCGTGTCGCCGATCCCATCCATCAAAAGCGGTGACAAGCCACAAGCCGACTTGACCACTGCATAAGGGGGTTTCCCCGCCTCGGTGATACCGATGTGGGTCGGATAATTTGCCTGTTTCGCGTAAAGACGATATGCCTCCACCGCCGTGGGAACATCGGATGATTTAAGGGAAACAATGATATCGTGGTAATGTTCCGACTCCGCAATCTCCAGATAGCGAAGGACACTTTCCACCATGGCTGGCGGACAGGGAAACCCGTATTTTTCGACGAGTTCCTTTTCCAGGCTTCCAGCGTTCACCCCGATCCGCATTGGTTTGCCTTTGTCCTTGGCTTTGCGGATCACCTGACGAAATTTGTCCAACCCCCCAATATTTCCGGGATTGATCCGGATTTTGTCCACTGGGTGGTCCAGGGCAGCCAAGGCCATTTTGTGGTCGAAATGAATATCGCAAATCAGGGGGATTTTGATTTGCTTTTTAATCTCGTGGAGGGCTGCGGCATCCTCGGCCTTGGGAACGGTCACCCGAACCAATTCACATCCGGCTGCTTCCAAAAGGCGGATTTGCTCCACAACCTCCGCAACCATGTGTGTGTCGGGGGTGGTCATGGATTGGACGCGAATGGGGTTGTCGCCTCCAATGGCCACACCGCCTACTTCAACAACCCGGGTCTGATGCCTTCGAAAAGGGTGCTGGTAAGACATTATCAGTCGTTTGCCTTCCTTGGATCTATTCAGCCGCATGGATGCGGGGTATCCTTTCATGCTAAGTGGGTTCGTCAATGACCGTCAAGGGCCTGAATAGGAACCATGGAATACAATGGAAGTGTCAGGGATCCCGGTGGAAGGTTCAGGATCCCCCGGCATGATTCGCCAAAACCACCACGCCCCTCCCAAGGTCCAAGGTTATGTCACAAGCCGTTCGCCAGGGATCCGGTTATTTCGGGCGTTTTTTTTGGATCGGCCTGGTGCTTTGTGCCCTTATAGCTGGCACTTTGGCTGGCTTGGGTGCTTTAGGTTGGCTTCCTTTTTCCAAAGGCACCAATAATTTTGCCATCCTCCCCACCGAACCAGAGCTACCAGACCTGTCTCTTATACACATCTGAC
>CAWUOD010000321.1:0-4566 GCA_963923115.1 uncultured Singulisphaera sp. | reverse complement strand
CCATGGATTGACGGGCATATCAACAAGGCGTGAATAAAAGCCAAAACATTGTGTTTAAAAAACCTCGAAGGGGGTTGACCGCCTTGCATCCTCAAGATATCAAAACACTACCATCTAAAATTCCTTGCATCAAAGGGCAATCGTGTCATGTCACTATTTGTTAACCCTTTTATCCCGATGGTGTCATTTTTTGCCCAAGGCCATCGTTCAACTGTCTGGAACCGAATAGCTGTCGTGAAACTGTTTTTGGGCCTTGGCTTCTATTTTCTTTGTCCAACGGTTTGGGCGGGAATTGTGCCAGGAATTAGTTCCGCAACAACAAGCGGGACTTCATCCACTTATACCTCCTTTCGGTTTACCACATCAAATTTAAGTGGAGCCAAAATAAACTCCATTAAATTGTATGGCGGTTCGAGCACTACTTCTTCAAATGTTTTTCTCACTGGCGGCAATATCGCAGATGGGGATAATCGCAATGGTTCGTTCACATACAATAAAGACACAGATTCCGGTCAATACCTTACTTTTACCGGTGGAACCTTGGCCAATTTTGCTTTAGCCGCCAACCAAACATACACGCTTAGTATTGATAATAACAGCGTTTATTTTACCGCCGGGTTGCTTCCGGTTGTGGATACGGACCTCCAACCCTACTTCAGTAACATTTCGAATTGGACCACTGGCGGAATTGCATTTTCTGTTGGAGTTGATTCCAATTCGATTGCCGCGGTTCCCGAGCCCTCCACTTTTCTTCTGTTTGGAATTACTGTGTTGGTTTTGGGTATTTGCTTTAACATTGCCAGGCGTGATAAGCAGGGCAACCTTCAATCCATAGCCAACTAACAACCATTTATATTGCAACAATTTTAGAAAAATTATTTTTATAATTATCATTAAAAAACGGATTAAAACAGCAATTCTGGTGTTTTCACGCCTCGGAAACGCCCCAAAATCTGTAAAATGGGGGGGAACAGTACCTTCGAAAGACCTCAATGATTCCCACGATTGCAATTGTTGGCCGCCCCAATGTGGGCAAATCCTCCCTGCTTAACGCCTTGGTGCGAAAGCGTATTTCGATTGTTGACCCGACGGCCGGTGTGACCAGGGATCGGGTCACTTTCCCTATGGAGATTGATGGAAAGCCCTTTGACCTGTGCGACACGGGCGGAATGGGTATCGAGGACTCGGATAACCTGACCGAAGAGGTGGAACTGCAAATTCGGGCCGGAATGGACGAGGCGGTGGCGCTTCTTTTTGTTGTCGATGGCCAAACCCCGATCACAAAGCTTGACCAGTTGGTGGCAGATCGAATTCGCAAATCGGGAAAGCCCATTCTTCTTGTCATCAACAAGTGTGACTTTCCGGAACAGGATGTCCAATCGGCCGAGTGGATGCGGGCCGGTTTCAATCAATTTGTTTGCTCCAGCGCAAAACAGAGTCGTGGACGCGAAGAAATTCTGGCCTGGATCGGTAAACACATTCCCAAAGACGGCGACCAACGCCAGGATACGGCGCTTACCATTGCCCTTGTTGGAAGGCGAAACGCCGGAAAAAGCACCTTCCTTAACTCATTGGTCGGTTCCGAACGGATGATTGTTAGCGAGGTCGCGGGAACCACCCGCGACAGCGTGGACATTCACATGGAAAGGGATGGCCAAAATATCGTGGTAATTGACACGGCTGGCGTACGAAAACGCAAAAGTGTCAAAGGGGATATCGAATTTTACAGCCTCAAAAGAGCCCAAAGGGCAATGAGGCGGGCCCAGATAACCCTCCACCTACTGGATTCCAGCATTCCCATCAGCCGAGTCGACAAACAGTTGGCGGATTTTGTTTTGGAACTTGGCAAACCTGTCATTTTTGTGGCAAACAAGTGGGACCTGATGTCTCCGCGTCCCACGGGCGAATACGCTGATTATCTTCATAAGATTTTTCCCTTTTTGGATTTTGTTCCGGTCGCATTTACCACGGCCAAATCGGGCAGGAATCTTGAGTCGGTTCTTCACCTGGCCCGGCATTTACACAAACAGGCCGGACAAAGGGTCACCACGGGGGAATTAAACCGGGTAATCCATTCCGCCATGGAAACCACACCTCCCCCCTTGCGAAACAATCGAAGGGCCAAAATCTATTTCGCAACCCAAACCGAAGTTTTTCCACCAACGATTGTTTGCTTCACCAACGGAGAGGAACTGATTGAGGCTCCCTATCAGAAATTTCTCCTTCGGGAAATCCGGGACAAACTCGCGTTTAATGATGTCCCTGTCCGCCTGCTTTTCCGGGGCCGGGAAGGGCTAACCCGCGAAGACAAAAGCGAGCCAAAAGAGGGAGTCGTTCCTGACGATGCCCAAATCGAAAAGGAAACCGGGATTCCAACCCTTGGATCGAAGCCGAAGGCGCCACGCAAACCCATTCGTCGTGGACCACCCAAAAAGCCTGATAAAGCAAAGAAAAACAAGGAAAATCCCGGTAAGCCGGGAGTTTGGAAGGACCTGTGATGGAGGCTTCCCGTTTTGCTTTGGTCCGGAAATGATTTGGAACCGGACTTATTGACTGCTGTTTGTGATATTCATCCAGTTTTTAGCTACCGAGCCGCCTCATGCAGGTTTCAACCGACTTTCGGACATCCGGATCAGGGTCCTGAATCATCGAACGAATTTTGGGTTCCGCACTTTTGAGAGCGTCGGGGCCCATCGACCCCAAAGCCCTCAGGCATGCCCAACGAACAAATGGATCCCCATCATTCAAATGGGCGGTTATCTCTTTGGCAGCCGGAGAAGCCAGGTTACCCAAACCCTCCAACACATCAATCGCGGCACGCCTCACACGAATGTCGGGATCCCGAAGCGCCTCGACGAGGGTGGGAAGCGTTTGACGGATTGGTTCCGCAAGGATGTCAGGGAACTCGACTCCCAATGATTCACCTTGGCGGAGCCGTTTAATCCGAATTCCCGCCAATTCATCCAGAGTCCGCTGGCAATTCAGGCGAACCTGGGAATTCCGGTCGACCAATCCCGAACCAAGCGCGGGCAAATGGGTTTTCCAAACCTGTAGGAGTGGGTCGAGTTCGGCCCATTCGGTTTGCATCAGTCGACGAATTTCAGATGGATCGATCCCGGCAAGAGACTGGCCAGGGTCGGATATCATCGAGCTGAAAAGAGAGGCTGTCAGGCGGAGCGTGTCCGAGCTGAGGATGCGGACCTGGGACTGGGAGTCCTTGAGGCAAACCAGGGCGACAGGGATAAGTTTGGCCGCGTGCTTTGAGAGTGCCTCGCGCCTCAGGTGGACAGGGTGATTTGTCCCCCTTGCGAGGCTACCGGGCAATTGTAACCGGAGCAAGGCATCAACGCTTTCGGCGGAGGCAAGACGGATTTCAGGTATAGGGTCACGAATCAGTTCGGTTAACAGCGGCAACAGCAGGTCGGCATCGGCATGAATCCTGGCAAGACTAACAAGCGCCACTCGACGAATTTCCACAGGACCGGATTTGGCCAACCGGGTCACATCGGGAGCCAATTGCTGAACCAGTTTCGCGACCAACGGGGCATCTTCCGCCTGGCGGGATAAATCCGGCAACCGCTCCAAAAGCAACAGGATTTTTTGCTGGTCCTGGGATTGAAGGACAGACTTGTATTCCATGGCGATATTTTCCCCCAAGGCCGCGCGCACCTTGCGGTCGGCGACCGAAGCGGGAAGATCTGGCTGCTGGTCTCGCCATTCCGAAAGCAAAAAAGCTTCGCGCTTTTCGCGGATATTTTTGAGGCCCTCCATGGATTTCAGGAGCCTCTGCTCTCTGGCTTCCGGGGTTTCCCCGACATGTCGAAGCGCGCTTCGAACGCTTTCCACCGTTTCGGGCAACGGTCCCAATTGGGACCAAAGCCGGGAACAAGAAATCACCCAAAAACCAACAGAAGCCAAAACCCTTTTACTTCCCAGTAATTGGATAAACCAATTTCGCGAATTTTTTCCCTGCTTTTGGGAAATGGGAAAGGAAAAGGTGGATGATCGGGTTTCCATGATGCAACCTTGCCCAATTTGGCGTGGGTCCATTGTCGGACCGTTCTCGAATCATTGGCTATAACCTCTTGGGAGAACGAAACCAAGACCACTTTGCCTACACGGGGGAGGAGGATTCCCATGAACCTGGCCGATTCCGCATTGCAATGCCCCTTGGAAACGAACCGTGGCAAATCCTTTTTTCCGAAGGATTTACCGAAACCCATATATTTGATTGTGTTGCGGCATTTTTGTTGAATCGCCTGTTTGGATCACCTGGTCCGGGTGAATGACTTTTTACAAAATCGTGCCGACCCCAATCCCTTGCTTGCGGCGTTGGTGGCAACCCAGCCGGGGCTATTGGAAAACGCCAGGCCAAGTCAGGTTCTTTGGCTATCGGATCCATCCCGGACGCTTCATCGTGCCCTGGGGTTGGGGAGGACGAATTGGTTGGTATTTTTTCAACCCAAAGTACTTTTGGGATACCTCGGTGCGATGTGGAGAGGCTCACTTCCGAAAAAATCGGCGGAGGGGGAAGATTTATTGCAGCTGGGAGGTGATTTTCTTTGG
>CAWUOD010000320.1:0-4569 GCA_963923115.1 uncultured Singulisphaera sp. | reverse complement strand
ATAAATAGTCAATTATTTATGTAAATTTTTATGAAAAACTATAAAATTCAACACACTTCTGAAATTACGATCCATTTTGACGCAGGAACAATTGTTCTCGGTGATAATATTCCAACATGGTTGGCAGACACAAATTGGGTAATCAAGGATCCACGCGATTCGATTCATAAGACGGAAGGCCACCGTTACCGTGACCTGATCAGCCTGGCTCAACACAACCAAAGCAATATCACGGACAAAGCAAGAGCTTATCAAAAACTGAATTTGACCCTTCAAACCGACCGAAAACCATTTCCCCATCAAACCGAGGCGGTTGACCTCTGGTGGGCATCCGGAGCAAGGGGTCTGGTTGTTTTGCCAACCGGAACCGGGAAAACCTTTGTTGCAATCCTTGCAATGCTTCGGACACAAAGATCCACACTTGTGGTAACTCCAACAATAGAGTTGATGATTCAGTGGCGGAGGGAATTGGGAATCGCCTTTAATGCTCCTATTGGCCAATTGGGAGGTGGCGAAAAAGATCTTTCAAATATCACCGTCACGACATATCAATCAGCTCATATCCACCTTGAAAAGTGGGGGAATCGTTTTGGACTGGTTGTTTTTGACGAAGCGCACCACCTGCCAGGACCAACATTCGCATCATCCGCAAAGGGTTCGATCGCCCCATTTCGTCTGGGTTTGACCGCGACCCCGGAAAAAGCGGAAATGCCTTTGGATTGTTACACTCCCCTTGTTGGCCCAATGGTTTACAGAAGGGAGATTCCTGATTTATCCGGACAGTATTTGTCTGAATACTCAACGGAAAGAATCTATGTGGATCTGGATCCGGATCTGAGAGGGGAGTACAAAATTTGCCGCGAACTTTACCAGGAATTTTGCAAGCGGCACCAAATCGATATGTCCACACAAGGTGCATGGGGGCGATTCATCGCACTCTGCTCCAAAGTGGATGGAGGACTTACTGCCTTTCGCGCTTATCGTCGCCAAAAACAAATATCCCAGGCAAATCCAGCCAAATTGCATGTCCTTGAAAACCTGATTCACCTTCACGCCAACGATCGTTGCCTGATTTTTACCGCCGACAATCCAACCGTGTACCGCATTGCCAGGGAGTTCCTGGTGCCTCCGTTGACTCATCAAACTCCTTCAAAGGAGCGCAAATTGCTTCTGGAAGGCTTTGCATCAGGAAAATATCCCACACTGGTAACAAGCCGGGTCTTAAATGAAGGGGTTGATGTTCCGCTGGCGGCCGTGGGAATCGTGCTTTCTGGCAGTTCCACGGTTAGGGAACATGTCCAACGGCTTGGCCGAATCCTGCGCAAATCAGGAAGCAAAAAAGCAATTCTTTACGAAGTGGTCACCCGAGGGACCTCCGAGGAGTATGCAAGCGCAAGGAGGCGTGACCACGATGCTTACCGGTAGCCAACTTCTTGTTCGCATGAATGGCAAACGGATTGAACCGGAATTCCTTTTACCCCATGCGGGGTGGGTTCTTGATCATTGCCAAAGGCTTGTGAATTGGTGGAGGGAATGCGTAGACCTTCCGGAAAAAATATCCAGAAGGGAATTGCAGGATTTGGCTGCTCCAATGCTAACCGGGCCGGGGAATCCCCGCATTTGGGAGGGTTTTTACCATATTCTCCAGTCAAGAGCCACATTTACGGAAAGCTCGGAAGGTCTGGAGGAGCAACTAAGACTAAAGGCATTTGAACTCGCGGCCAACGCGCGAAAAACCAATACTTTTGATCGGATAAGTATTCTAAATGAATCCGCAACTTCATTGGGAATCGATCCCTCGATTGCAGAAGCACGGCTTTTCTCTGATCTACCGGGGGAACAACTACTTTTGGATTTCGAGCCCATTTCCCCGGAACGGCTAGTCCATTCCTACAACATCGGGCTTATACAAGGACTGCTCCTCCAAGCTTTATCCCTGGAAATCGACGCACTGGAACCCCGTCCAACGGATTTGCGAAGACTGATTCAAAAAGCCAGATTCCATCGACTTCTGGCGACCTTCGAACCGAAACTTGATGGCCGAATGAGGATTACAATTGATGGCCCGCTATCCCTATTTGGCCGAGCCACGCGGTATGGATTTCAATTGGCCTGCTTTTTTCCCTCGATACTTACTTTGAGTCAATTTGAGCTCAAAGCCAAATTGGCATGGGGAAAGCGAAAAGTAGCTAAAACATTTCATCTGGATGCCGGTCAAGGTATCCAGCCTGTCGAATCCGCCCCATTCAACACTTTGGAGTCCAAAGAAAATTTTGTTACACTTTGGAAAAGAACAAACGACCCTCATTGGGATCTTGAGGAATGTAGTGGTGTATTTCGGGAAGGGAAAAAATATTGGGTTCCCGACTTGTGTATCACGGACAAAAAAAGCGATTTAAAAGTTTTTTTGGAATTTAAACAACTGGAAAAAAATGGAGATGGCTCACTTAAACAGCCCGATTTGCCCGAATCCCTTCCCTGGATTGTTTGCTTGGAGGGGATCAGCAAGAAAGTCCATTCCGATCCAAGGATTTATGGTTTTCGAAGATTCCCATTATGGGAAGAACTCGCACCAAGAATCAGGATGGTCCTTGGGAATTGACCTCCAAAAGAGAATTACCTCCAAAGCCTGAGCGTTTTGGAATTTAGCCCCCAAATTGGCGCTCTGCCACCTCGATCGCCCTTAAGAGCCCTTTCGCCTTGTTGAGTGTTTCTTCCCGCTCAAGGGTGGGAACACTATCGGCGACAATTCCTGCCCCAGCCTGGACATAAGCGGTATCACCCATCATCACAATGGTTCGAAGAGCAATACAAGTATCCATGTTGCCACTAAAGTCGATGTAACCAACGGCGCCACCATAAGGCCCCCGCTTATGTGGTTCAAATTGATCAATGATTTCCATTGCACGCACTTTGGGAGCCCCGGAAAGGGTCCCGGCTGGAAGGCAAGCCTTGAGCGCATCCATTGGGGTGCAATTTTCTTCGAGATGCCCCTGAACCGTGCTGCAAAGGTGCATCACATGACTATATTTCTCAACCGTAAGCACATCCTTTAAAGTTACCGAGCCAAATTTTGCTACCCGTCCCATGTCGTTTCGGCCAAGGTCAACCAACATTATGTGCTCTGCCCGTTCCTTGGGATCGGCCAAAAGTTCCCGAGCCAATGATTCATCCTCGTCCGGGTTGCGACCTCGCTTGCGGGTTCCAGCCAAAGGACGAATCGTTGCCAATCCTTCTTCCACTCGCACCATGATTTCAGGGGAGCTTCCAATTAGGCTAAGGCTTCCAGATCGGACAAGAAATAAAAAGGGACTTGGATTGACAACGCGCAAAGCCCGGTAGATGGAAAGTGGATTGGCTGTAGTTTTGGTTTTGAGCCTTTGGCTTAAAACGATTTGAAAAATATCGCCGGCCCGAATGAACTCCTTGCAAGCCTCTACCGCGCCTTCAAAAGCTTTAGGTTCAAAATTGGATGTATATTCTTTTGTAACTTCACCCAGAGGCCTGACATCCTGAATAGGAAGGCTCAATGGGTCTGCCAACCGAAGCGCCAAATCATCCACATCCCTGCAAGCCGCCGCGAAGTTCTCAACCAAATCACCTTCAACCCTGGCATGCCCAACCACCAAAATCGTTTTGGTGATGTGGTCAAAAACTACCATACTTCGATAGATTCCCAAAACCACATCCGCAAGCCCCCTGTCATCCAAAGGAATGTTTGGCAGATTTTCGACGAAACGAACCGTGTCATAACCCACATAACCAACGGCACCACCCAAAAATCGGGGAAGACCTGGAAGGTGGGGAGCCTTGCATTTGTCAAGGAATTTTTGGACCTCACCGAGGGGGTCCTCCGTTTCCAAGGATTGGGAAGGTTGTCCAGGACAGGAACGGGTTAGTTTTTTTCCAAAAACCTCCAGTTTTTCAACAGGATCCGCCCCCAAAAAGCTGTAGCGACCGGGCTTTTCGCCACCAATAACACTCTCAAAGAGAAAACTATCATGCCCTTCACGGGCGATGCGGGCATAAGCAAGCACCGGCGTCAGGGCGTCGGAGGTTATCTGGCGAAATACCGGCACGAAAGCGAACCCCTCCGCTGCAAATTTTGCGAAAGAAGAAAAATCCGGCGAATAAAGCTGTTCCGTTCCCACAGACCAATGCCTTTCTTTGGTTCTCTTCCTTTAGGTTAATCGTTAACCGGTCAAAGGCCAGAAAAGCCGATGATTTCCCGGGAAAACTGTTCCAATCCCTAGCGAGGCGGCCCCAGGATATTCCCATGCGAAATGGAGGTGCCCTTGCCTCCTGCCCGGCTGCCATCGTTGCCTGACTCTTCTCTAACCCAGGCTTCCCGGCAAATACGGGCCGCCACGGCAACCTTAAGCAGGTGAATGCCTCCCCGAAATACAAAAACAGCCATCACCGCAACGATTGCGGCCTCAAGGATCCAGCGGCTTTGACAAAATTCAATTACAATCCCCATAAGCCAAAGCCCACACAGAACCAAAAGCCAACCCGCAATTTCCCTCAACCAATAGGCCATTTTTATTTTACCTCAACTTTCTTTTTTCC
>CAWUOD010000319.1:0-4574 GCA_963923115.1 uncultured Singulisphaera sp. | reverse complement strand
CGTCGGCAGCGTCAGATGTGTATAAGAGACAGGCACTGAATGATATATGCCCTCAACCAATTCCGAACTTGCCAGCACAAACCTTAATTTTGAACTGGCGCTGATCCAGGGAATCAAAAAAGCAAAAGCACTCGCCCTTTCTCAGGAATGGGTTTTTCCATTTGAGCAAAACTGGGAAGGGTACTGGATCGAATCCAAAATTGCCAGAAATGGAATGGGCGAAGTCTTTAAGGCTCGCCATATTGCAACGAACAGAAATGTTGCCATCAAAATCGCTCGAAAAAATATCAACAGGGAAACCGAGGAACGGTTTGTCAAAGAAACCAAAATCCTGGAATCGATCAAGCATGAAAACATTGTGCAATTCATTTCCGGAGGCGAAAGAGAAGGTTTTCTTTTCCTTGTGACGGAATATTTGGAGGGACTTGACCTTTCCCTTTTGGTGGAAAGATTGGGCCCCTTGCCCATTTGGGCCGTTGTCCAAATCGGCCAACAAGCCTGCAAAGCCCTGGAATGCATTCACCAAAAAGGCCTCATTCACAGGGATATCAAACCCTCCAACTTGTTTTTGACCAAAACGGGAAAAGTTGTGCTTTTGGACCTTGGACTCGCAAGGCCTTTGCTTGAACTGGATTGCTCACAAACCGTGAGTGGACAACTACTCGGCACTTTGGACTACATGGCCCCTGAACAAATCATGGATGGAAAACAGGCCGATCCCAGGACGGACATCTACGGTTTGGGATGCACGCTGTTTCACCTTGTGACAGGAAAAGTCCCTTTTAGCGAGCCCGGTTTCACAAACCCAATCAGAAAAGCAATCGCCCAGGCAACCCTGAAGAATCCCAATCCAAGAGATTCCCGACCGGAATTACCAGAGGAATTGGCGAACATCATTGAAAAACTATGCGAAAAATCCACATCAGCCAGATTCCAGGACGCCGCATCACTACTTGCGTCCCTGGAAAAAATTTCCCATTCGGGTGATATTTCCGTGATAGTGGAAAAAGCCTGCTCGATGGGGGAAATCCCGCAAATCCCCTATTCCAATAGTACACCTCCAAGAAAGAAAAAACAACCTTTCGTTTCGCCTATTTTACAATCGACCTTTCTTGCAATTTTATTTTTATATGCCATTTTCAATTTTACTGATGCAAAGTCCTTGTACAATCACTTGACAAATGTCCTCTTAAGTGAAACCACCACAAAACCTTTGACCAACATCGTCGAGGGGCCACCCGTTTTCGCAACGGGATCCCGTCATCTAAATGGGACGATCCAAGTCGCTTTTTCCTGTCCTATTGGCGCCCGGGGTTCAAAAGTCGAGTCAAAAGTTTCGACTGGGGAATTACCTCCGGAATTTTCCCTGAATTCCGAAACCGGGATCCTTGAGGGCTTCCCTGATCACCCGGGCATTTTCAAATTTTCTGTCCAATCCACTAACAAGTGGGGCACCGCCAGCCAGGACTTTATCCTGAAAATTTCCCCTCAGGACAAGATTCGTCCCAGCCAGCGCGTTGGGGAATGGGCCCATTGGGCATCCGGAAGCGGCAACCAATTTCCCAATCTTAAAGCATTTGTCGCACTGAAACCCGATGGCGGTATCGCCTGTTGGGGAAAAAGTGATGCCGGAGGAGAAGGAGCCCCCCAGGATAAGGGATACACTCAAGTCACTTCAAATGGATTCGCTTTTGCGGCTCTCAAAACGGACGGCTCCATTTCAACCTGGGGCAGGTACGATTGCGGGGGGATTGATGGCCCCAAAGGTGGTGGTTACACCCAAATATCCTCCACAGGATATGCATTCGCCGCGTTAAAGGCGGATGGATCGATATATGCGTGGGGAAGCTCTCAGGATGGTGGCAAAGGCGCTCCTGATGGTTCCGGTTTTATTGCGATTTTTTCCAATCTTGGAGCGTTTGCCGCATTGAAATCGGATGGAACCATATCTTGTTGGGGCAGGACGGATAATGGGGGTACAGGTGCCCCGACTGATGGTGGTTATCGAATGATTTTTTCGAATCAATTCGCGTTCGCCGCCTTAAAGGAAGATGGGGCCATTTCCGCATGGGGCGCACCGCAACTTGGAGGAGAAGGTGCGCCAAAAGACACCGGTTATGTCCAAATCACTTCAACAAGGCAATCCTTTGCCGCTTTGAAAAAAGACGGCACCATTTCCTGTTGGGGCGACCCAGTGAAAGGCGCCACCCGAAGCCCAACCCAAAACGGTTTCACCAGAATTTTCTCAACATTCGGAGCTTTCACCGCATTAAAATCGGATGGATCATTGAGAACATGGGGGGATCCAAATTACGGCGGAACAGGCACCCCAATGGATGGTGATTTTGTCGATGTGTCCAGCAATACCCATTGCTTTGCCGCGATGAAAGTGGATGGTTCAATCACGACATGGGGTAATCCGAAGTTTGGGGGAACAGGAGGCCCGACGGACAACGGTTACAAACAAATTTTTTCCAATGAAGGGGCGTTTGCGGCACTAAAGGAAGATGGGTCAATCACCTCCTGGGGCGATCCGGAATCGGGTGGAACCGGTTCCCCAACAGGGCCAGGCCACACCGAAATCCAATCGACACAAATGGCGTTTGCGGCGCTTGGCAAGGATGGGTCCATAGCTTGCTGGGGCAACGGGGAATATGGCGGGACAAATGCGCCAAAAGGCTCAGGGTTTGTCGCCATTCAAACCGTGCTGATTTCCAAACCCTATTTCCCCGGGTTTCAAACCATTCCAAGATCGCAAATTAACAGCCCATATCAATTCGCCGCTGGGGCAATAGGACTTTCCCTTTCCCACGGGATTTCCGCCGGACATCTTCCCAAAGGGCTTGCGCTCAATCCAAAAACGGGAATGCTGACAGGTAGTCCCAAGGAAACCGGAAACTTTCGCTTCACTGTTTCATCCGAAAACAAGGAAGGAAAAACTTCCAGGGACTACTCAATGATTGTCGATGAAAAAGCGCCTGGTTCACAAAAAAACCAATAGAGCTCCAGCACAATTACTGAAACCCTATTGGTTCGATTACCGGGATTCCCAACCTGTTCCTTTAGATCCGGTCAAGGGCCTTGCTGAATTCGGATTCGGGTTGGAGACCAACCAGACGGGTCACTTCCTTGCCACCCTTGAAGATGATGACACAGGGAATGCCCGAGATGTTGAACTTGGATGCCAGTCCCTGGGCCTCGTCGGTGTTCAGTTTACCCACCTTGACCTTGCCTTCATATTTCGCGGCAAGCGCGTCGATGGTCGGGGCCAAACGGCGACAGGGCCCGCACCATGGCGCCCAAAAATCCACCAAAACGGGGGTTGTACTCGCGTCAACTTCAGCCGCCCAGGTGGCCTCGGAAAGATTCACAACATTGGCTGCAGCCATCGGACCAATCTCCTTTTTCGGTTTACCTGAAAAAACAATTTGAAACTATGCAATGGGCCGGGCGGCCTCTTCCCCGTCGTCCTCTTCACGAATCGAGTTGGGCTCGGAATATCTGGGGGCCGGGGTTGTGTCACCAGCCTGACGGAGGCTTTCAAATCGCATGAGAAGCGGTTTGAGATCGAGGATATTGCTAGCCGCTCCGCGGAGATCCCCACCAAGACCCGAATCAAGGGCCGCAACTTCGACCCGCATTCCCCTTCGCCTGAGGCTGACCGCGAGATGGGCGAAATCGGGATCATTGGTTACCAAAACAACCGTTTCGGGCCGATATTGCTGAACCAGCTCCATGCACTCAACCACCATCAGCAGATCAACATCCGCTTTGTAATGCCCATCGCCGGAGGGAGCGCCATCCTTGGTTACAACGAGGAAGCCATGCGTCTTGAGCCAGTGGACAAAGCGCAGCTTGCGTGCCCGCTGCTCCTGAAATTCGGGGACGAAAACCGGTGGCAAGCCAATGTAAACCACAACCTCGCCGTGTCCACCGTTGCTTTCATCAAGCAAAAAATCCTTGATGGAAAGCCAATCGAGACTCCGGTTGCAAGATCGTGCCGCCGCCAAAAGGTTGGACTCATCAATGAGCGCGAGAATTTTTTCTGAGGGTGCAATGTCTTCTTTAGCCATGGATTCCACATTCCTTTAGTTATGCTTCCGGTTTCAGAGCGTTTAAAACAACCAGAAATTCCGGACCAATTTCATGCTGACCAATTTATTCCGGCAAGGTTTGGTCCCCCGCCAGCGTTAACCACATCTTCATCTTAGCGAGGCGGCCCAAGCTTTCGACTTGAAACTCCCCAAAGGGAAATTCCAAAAATGAAAACCCTGCGGCTTGGGGAAAGTAATCGGCCGAAAAAAGGAAAAGGCTGATTTTTGCCAAAGATTGAATTACCGTCTAAGCCATGACGATCGGTTTTTGAAAAAGCAAAGGTGGACAAGGTCCAAAAACCTTATCCACCCGGATTTGCCATCTTTCCATGCCATTTACTTGGCAGTAACACGGTAAACCGTGGTTTGTTTGTAGGTTTCTCCAGGCCTCAAAACCACCGACGGAAAATTCGGCTGATTGATCGAGTCGGGGACTGTCTCTTATACACATCTGACGCTGCCGACGATACTCCTTGTGTA
>CAWUOD010000318.1:0-4576 GCA_963923115.1 uncultured Singulisphaera sp. | reverse complement strand
TCCTCTCTGGTCTCGTGGGCTCGGAGATGTGTATAAGAGACAGGTTCATGGATGAAGGCCCCAAACGCGGAGTCCTCCTGGGGTGGGCGGCCAACCACAGTGAAAGGCCAAATGGCATCTTTTCTGTGAAAAACATTATCCACCTTGAGAAGGGGGAAATCGTGGGTCAGGCTGTAATAGCCAAGGTGGTCGCCAAATGGGCCCTCCGGTTTGGTAACATTGTCGGCGACCTGTCCGCAGATGCTGAAATCGGCTTCGGACCAAACTGGACCATGGAAGGGGCGGGAACCTGGAAAACGCGCCAAGCGCACTGGCCTTCCGGCTAAAACCCCGGCGAACGCGATTTCGGGAATCCCCTCGGGAAGGGGCATAACCGCCGCGATGGTCCATGCCGGAGGACCTCCCACCATCACATTCACCCCCAATGGGTTTCCCGATGCGATTGCCCTTGTGTGGTGAACTCCGATGCCGCGATGGATCTGGTAATGGAGTCCAACTTCCTGATTGGGCAGATAGTCATTGCCATCAAGTTGGACCCTGTACATGCCAAGGTTTGATTGTCGCCATCCCTTTTTGTCGGGATCCTCGGAATAAACCAAAGGCAATGTGACAAAAGCACCCCCGTCCCCTGGCCAGCATTTTACCTTGGGAAGCTCATCGAGAGGACACGAGTGGGAGAGGACCGGCGCTTGCCAGGCCCGCCTCGGCAAAGCGGAAAGCCCCCGCCACGGAATGTCCAAATAGCGCCAAAAGGTCCGGGCCATCCTTTCCGGGTCCGCCTGCAATTCCATGAGTCTGTGGACGGAATCGAGTGTGTCACGAAAAAGAAAACGGATCCGATCCAGGGTTCCGAAAAGGTTGCTGGCCAGTGGGAATTTGCATCCCTTGGGCCGGGTGAAAAGAAGGGCAGGACCTCCCGCGGCGCTGACCCGTCGATGGACAGCGGGGATTTCCAGGTTGGGATCCAGTTCGGTGTCGATTCTTCTGAGACGGCCAGATCGCTCCAAATCCGCAACCGCCTCGGCCAGGTTTTTGTGTCCCATCAGGCGTTCCCCCCGGAAACAGGCTGGGAGGAAAGGCTTAAGGTTTTTGTGGTTTCATTGGGGAGATTTTGACCCATGGGAGTAATCAGGGCTACAAACTGTTCACCTGGGACTGTGATCAGGGGAAAATCCAGGCGAGCCCAGCCATCCACTTCCACAACGCCCGAAACGGTCGCAACGCTTGCGGGGCAAAACGGTTTGCGAAAGACGCCCACGGTATCCCCCGGGTTCGCCCCGTTCAAATGGATTCGCTCCACCCTGCGGGCATCGTCAAAATCAAATCGATAACCTGTTTCTCGCCAAAGCGGGATCATTTTTACCCATTCTCCTCCTAAGAAATTATAGGTGAACCAGATGGTCCCCATTCCAAACATTCGTGTTAAACTTTCAGGAAATTCCCCGCATGAGCTCTTTCACCCGGACGATCGTATTGACAGGCGTCTCCAAAGGTCTTGGCCGTGCCATGGCTTTGGGGTTTGCCCGATCGGGTCACCGGGTTTTTGGTTGCGGGCGCGACCAAAAAAACCTGGATTCGCTTGCCAAAGAGTTGGGCCAACCCCACGAATTCCGGAAGGTTGATGTTTGCAATTCCGCGGAATTGGAAGCTTGGGCCAAAAGCCTTCGGGATCGCGGCATAATCCCCGATCTATTGGTGAATAACGCAGCCGTGATCAACACCCCCGCCAAAACCTGGACCATTCCCGCCGAGGAGTGGGAGCGGCTTCTGCGCATCAATGTGGTGGGGACCGCCGCGACGATCCATGCATTTGTCCCTGCGATGGTCAAAGCCAAAAAAGGCGTGATTGTCAATTTCAGTTCCGGATGGGGACGCGTCACCTCGGCGGATGTCGGCCCCTATTGCGCCAGCAAATATGCCATTGAGGGGCTCACTGGTTCCTTAAGCCAGGAGCTTCCCAATGGCATGGCTGCGGTGGCCCTTAATCCGGGAATCATCAACACCGAGATGTTGGCATCCTGCTTTGGGGAGGGGGCCAAAGCCTATCCCGGACCTGCCGAATGGGCCAAAAAAGCGGTCCCCTTTATCCTTGGACTGACGGCCAAAGATAACGGCAAGCCGCTTGATGTGGGATAAGACCCGATCAGACTTATTTTTCTCTGACCAGATCCGCTGGTTTTAGCGTCCAGGCTTGTCGACGCGCATGAGACATCAGGTTGGGGGCGCGAAATCCCTCGGGAAAGATCACCCAGTTCCAAAGACGCCCTTCATCCGGTTCAATGGCATCGGCGGCTTTTAGCCTCGCCAGGGGAAATTCCCAATCCCCTTCCGCAAAAGGGCCCTTAACGGGGGCTTTTTCCCAGGCTTTACGAAGGCCCGCGAAAAAAGATTCCGGTGAAATCGCGGTGCTGCCGAGCCATACGGCCGGGGGAATCTGTCCGTTTTGTTCGAGTTGTTCGCCTACTTGGACAAGAGCCTCGCGAACCAGATATGCCGGAGCCATGAACGGCTTCTCCAAAGGGTTTGGACTTGCCGTGGAGGGGCCCGCCAAGTCGGTCCGCAATTTATGGGACCGGGTAATGTTGGCGAAGCGGTCCAGGCTTGCCTTGATCGCAAGATCAAAAAGTTCGGCAGGACTTAGCGCGCCGTCGTTTGTTCGCACCCATGTGGGATCATTACCCATCGAGGAAATGGCCAAAGCGATTTGCGATCGCTCCCAGGTGCGGGATTTTGCGATGTCGGGGTAGTGGGCGGAAATTTCGCGGGCGGTGACGAAGCGGACTTCGGGAAAACGCTTCATGTGTCGGACAAAACCCTCAAAATTTCGCCAGGCAAGCGCGGCCTCCTCGGGAGTTTTGGTGCTTGGCAATTTCCAATCCTTGCGATCAGGGGAGGCCCCTTTGCGGAAGTTGACGCCGTCCCAGAATTCCTTGTGGATGAATTCACAAGGGTGATAGACGATGCTGACAATTCCGCCTCCTTCTGCCAAAAGTTTGTCTCTTGCCGCCGAAAATTTGGCGGTCCCTTCTTCCATGCCGTTTTGGGTTTTCAAATCGGCCCGGATCGTGTGTTCGAGCTGATAAAGGTTAAGGACCCCTCCCATGCGACACGGTTTTCCATCGATGGAGACATGTTTGCCCGCATCGAGATAGATCATGTCCCAATCCCTTAAAACCGGGTAGCTTTGTGGCCCCCAGGAGCTTCCCGGTTGGCCGTAGCAACTGGGCCACACGCCAAAGACTTCGTGGACGGATTGTCTCCCTTTTCCTTCGCGGCGCCGAAATTCCCTGACACCCTCCTCGAAGCCGAGCGCGTTCAAATACATCGCCGGGCTGGGCGGAATGCTGTGATTGGTCGAGTGATAGCCTATATCGTGGTATTTGAGCGCCTCGATCACATCGGTGCGCCCGCGCTCTTTCAGAACTTTTGCCTTTTCCCCAACCAGTTTGAAAGTGCCGCGAATTCCCTCGGCTTTGAGGAAATTGGCCAGTCGGAGGGCCGCGTCATCACTTGCCGGAAGGATGTAATCCTCGGTGTCGAACCAGAGAAGTACATAGATTGGTTTGGCCGTGGCTTGGGTATCGCCTTTTGCCGTTTTGGAGATTGCGAACGAAGATTTTGGGCTTTCCTGGGCGGCCAGGTTGGCAAAAGTTCCTGCAAGAAATAGGGGAATCAGACAAAAGAAGCGGGCCATGGAAAAGTTCCCGGGGCGAAGCCGCCGGGAATAAAAAAAGGGCCCGGCTCCGGTTATTATCCCGATGGAGCCAAGCCCTGCCAAGACGCAAGTGGAATCCGATTTGAGCTTATTATTCTGGCGGAGGCGCGCCCTTGACCTGTAGCTCATTGCGAACCCTGGGAATGCCAGGGGTCAAAAGGAGCATGTTCGCCGCAAGGCGCCGTTCCCGTTCGGAATTAACTTCCCCCTTGAGAACCAACTGGTCGCTTTCAAAAGCGATTTCCACATTGTCCGCAGAGGGAAGTCGATCCTTGGCGGAGACAAGAATGTTTTTTAGTCGGCCTCTGAGTTCGGTTCGTTCGGCGGCGCCGGGGATGGGGGTTTGGGTCGGCTCCAGATCCGAAGCCAAAGCCGTGGTGTAAGGCAATCCACGGGGAGTCGCCGGAGTGGTCGAAGGCACAAAAGACGCGGTTGTCGCGCTACCCGCCCCGGTGCGACCGGTCGTTCCACCCCGGGTTGTGGACCCGGTTCGGCCACCAGTCGTGCCGGTGTTTCCTCCCACCGAAGTCGATCCGAAAATGGTGGAATTGTAAAGCGGGCTACCAAAGGTGGCGCTGCTGGCGTTGGCATAACCGTAGCGCAAAGGGTTGAGATAATATTGCTGGAAGGGGTTCGTGGTGCTGATGCCCTGGGAAGTTCCGCCCGCACCGGCCCTTGGTGCGGTGGTCTGGCCAAAACGGTTTTGACTCGAGGATCCGCCACTCGAACCCACCGCGTAGGTTGCGAAGCCGGTAAAGCCACTTTGGAAAGAGCTTAGGGAGGAGGGAGAGCTGGATCCGCCACCTGACATGGATCCGCCCGAGGACATTCCACCGCCCCCGGCAAATCCTGTCTCTTATA
>CAWUOD010000317.1:0-4595 GCA_963923115.1 uncultured Singulisphaera sp. | reverse complement strand
TCCGAGAGTGGTGAAAGGATTCCTGCAGGCGCGCCACTTTGTTTCCCAGAATAGCTTTCAATGGTCAAATCGCCTTTGGGAAGGTGGATTTCGGAATCCACGATCGATGCCACGGTTTGGGCGAGGTTTGAACCATTTTTCTCAATATTGGTTACAATAACCCCAGCGCCGACCCCGATGCTAATTTTGTCTTCCTTGAGAGATAGCGGCTTGCCAATATCAACGGCTACATAGCCGGCAAAAGAAATAAGCACCGGGATAAAAGCGGCGATCACCTCGAGATTGGTTGGATGATTTCCAGAGGCGCCGGTTATGGTACTGCCCGTAATCAGCGCCTGGGTATCGGGTGCAATATTGGTGGTGGACCACATACCACCCAATTGCACGGAGGTGCCAGCGGGAACGGTAATGTCCACCCCGGCGCTAAAAACAAAGCTGTGTGTGAATTCTTCGGCGCTCAAATCCATTGCGCCTTCAAGATTTTCGATCTCACAATCGTCCACGGTGGCGTGAGTGAGGTTAACAAGGTTGTTCATTGCGCCGCTGACACCGACGCCGATAACCGCTTTGGGTTTCACCGGATTTGCAGGGTCGGCAAGATCCCTTTTAGTCCAGGTGATCGTAAGCATTCCAGCAGCGGCCCAGGCCTGATCTGCCGAGGTTGCCTTTATCACGGCTTCTTCAAGATCATCGGCAATTACTTTGTTAAGAGTTGCCTGGGTGTTATTTGTGATTTGATTGAAAGCCACCGATCCAGCCAAATCAAGATCGGAAGCGGTGACAACTGATACTTGCATTCCTCCCGAAAACGAGCCTACTTTTTTCGCGTTATCGGCAATCAGTTCGAGTTGATAATTTTGCAATGTCGCATTGATAATCAAGGCCGTGACTGTCGCGTCATAAACCACAACGGATGCCGACCCGGAAATGCCGACAGTTGGACCGGTGTTGCCGTGCGCGTTGACGATCGCGGCTGACCCCGAGGTCGCATGGGCAATGGTGGTATTGGTCGCCTCGACAATAAGTTGGTTGCCAGCCTGACCAGTGAAGGTCCCGTTGTCGTTTATCCAGGAATTCACCGAATCGTTGATCAAAGCCGCGGAGTAGTCGCCAGAGACCGCCCAGCCCCATTTTCCGTGTATGTCGGAAGCGGCTTGTTCCTCTGCTGCCTGGGCGACATTTTCCCCGCCGGGTGCCGCAGCATTGGCAATCGACTTGCCGTTGGGAGCGTATTCACCCACAATGGATACCGGATTGATGGAGCCATTCGCCGCCGCCAAAATCTCCATGGTCCCAGCGGTGTTGAAAGTGGAGGCCTGGGTTGGAGTGGATGTGGATGATGAGTTTCCCGCGGAAGCAAAAATATCGCGGGACAACTCGATTTGAGCCCCGCTGAATCCAATCGCCTTGGGGCCACCATAAAGGACCGCCCCTGACAGAACCCAAAGATCGGAATTATCTGTTGCCTCAACAAGAAGCGTTCCATTTGTTCCATCATTTGCGGTTATGACCAGGGGCAAATTATTGGAAATCATTTGGGCGAGTGTGGTTTGTTTCTTTTTTGAGGCGCCTTGTTCCCCCATATTCAAAATGGCAAAACTTCCCTCGAAGCCCAATCCGGAATTTTTTCCACCCGCCTGGGATAAAAGAACATTGGTCACATAGGTGATTGCTTCGACCGTCAGTCCGTTGTTACCATAGTTGACATTCGTGGAGGTAAAAGGTGTTCCGAAAAAGGATGATACGGATGGAATCCCATCGCCGTTTGGAGGTGCGGTGTAGGCATAGTTGCCACCCAAAAGTGCCTGTGTTGAATTTTGCAGCGACATGTAATTGAAAGAGCCGCCAAGCGTCATTCCGGAGTTGGTGGAGGCAATAAGCGAGTCCGTGATATTTTTGGTTTTGATACCGTAAAGCAGCCATGTCAGGCTTAGGCCCAGGTAGACCATTCCCGTGACACCTGTCTGGACCACGGTGGTTTGCGCCTCCACTGTGACGGCTTGTTCCTCCCCAACCTCCTCTGCGACTTGGGGGTCCTGATTGATTTGGGCGCCATCAGCGATTTGCGCTAAATTGGTGTTGTTAATATCAATTACGGAGACACTAAAACTGATTGTCCAACTGAGAAGCGGATCCAGATTTTTTTCCAGGCCCTCGGCGTTCCCATCGTCTCCCGCGATGATCGCGGTGTTGGCGGTATTGTTGAACAACCAATTCGAAATTCCACCTGCAAAACCAAAAAAGGCATTGGCAGTAAATTTTTCAATCGTTGTTGCGACATTGGCGAAGTTGGTTTTTTCATCGCCATGGCGCATTTTGGAGATATTGGTCTCGCGGATAATGAACGGATAAAGGATATCGGAAACCATACTGATGTCTTGCGCGCTCACTTGCGCGTTTGAGGCAATAATGGCGCTCGAATTGTTGTCAACAAACGCTCCATTGAAGGCAATGGCTACCGCCTTGTCATCCTTGCCGGTCCTGGATTTGGCGATGCTTGCGGACGATTCGCTATGGAGGATTTCATCGATGACGCTTTTTACAGAAACTTCACCATAGGATGTAATTACAGCGTTCTCGCCTACCAGGGCCTGGACATGATTGTTAACAAACACCAAGGCGGGCGCGGCGCTGAATTCAAATTCGTTGGGTACATCCATGCCGGCGGGAATTTTCGTTTTGGCAAGCTGTTCTTCGTGAACCAGATTCGGGAATTGTCCAGCTCCATGGTCTCCGTGAGACAATACATCCCAGTTTCCCGATGGGTTGGTTACATACCCGAAAAGATAAAAAAGTCCCACATCAACCATGGTGGTGGCCCAATCCATGGACACCAGGTGTGCTTCAATTTCGACTCCGGATTGGGAGCTTGGGGATTCGTCCGTGAGGGACACCGTTGAACCGGTCATGGTGTTATCCATTGCCGATTCAAGTTTCAAGCAGGGTTGCATCTGGATAAGAGTTGGCGTGCTGGCGATTGCAGCCTGCTGGGTTGCGGCCAGCCCAAGAACCAGGGTTTGAGGTTGAAACTGGTTGGAAGAGACAACCGCATAATATGTTTGGCCATCGATCATTCCCATGCTGGGCATATTCCAGCAATCATGAAACACCAACGCATCACCCGACTGGATTCCCTGGAAACCTGTCGTGATTATCCAGGGATTTTCAGGGGTCCCCGCGCCTGTCACGCTTGCACGAACATTGGGAAGTGCGTTCAGTGCGTTGATCAAATCGGCAATCGTCGCATTAGACACAATGGGAGCGGTGGTATAGCTCTGGCCGTCCCCATCCAGGGTGAGGGTGAAAGTTCCAGAAGTGGCTGTGGTCCAAACCTGACTTGTGTCGGAAATCAGTTCCTTTGCGAGAATGTTTGCCTGGTATGTGCCATCTTTTAATTCGGTGCAGTCGAAGGTCACCGTGCCGTAACTTAATCCGACCAATGTCCAGGGTGACCCAATTTGTCCCGTTCCAGTTACGGATACATTCATGCCAGTAAGGGCATTGAGGGCCGATTGGACCTGGGATGCGGTGGCGTTAAAGGCGATGGGTGCGGTGGTAAGAGTGCCGTTGGTGGTTTCAACCGAGATAGTAAAAGTCCCGGAGGTGGCAAAGGAAAAGCATTGCAGGGCACCGGCGGAAACGACCGAGGAAAAAGCCGCACCACCAGTCAACCCCTGGCTGTTGGCCCCGGTTACCAGGGCTGTTTGGGGCAAATCGACTATGAGTTGCCCTTCGTTGGTCGCGGCCCCGGAAACCTGATATTTTTGCCCGTTAATATCGGTGAACCATTGTCCGAACTGGAAACCGACCGGTGTGCCATTGGATTGCAATGTGTTTTGCAGCGAAATAATATATTGCGGGATTTGCGCGACAAAATTGGGATTTGTCTGGTTGTAGGCGTAGTAGGTGGCGCCATCCGTGAAACCATAGACCGGTTTTCCTGGAACTGCCTGGTAGATCACGGGTGTGCCATCAGCCAGGTTCGGATTGTAATCAAAAACCAGCCCGGACCCCATTTCGAAATTTCCAACAGGCAACAGGTATTGTCCCGAGAGAACCCATGGATCGTTGGCGGTTCCGGTTCCGGTAACGGAAACCTGCATACCCGTGATGGCGTTGATGGCGGAGGCCACCTGGGCCGCGGAGGCGTTATGGGGAATCGCCGTGGTTGTCCCGGACCCTTGGGGGGGATTCACATCCAGGGTGAAAGTGCCGGTGGTGGCATTGGTCCAAATCGAATAGGAATTGTTTGAATTGAGGGTCTTTGAGAGGGATTGATTATTTCCAAAATCGGTTTTATAGCCACCAATGAATTGCTGGTTGGAGGCGGTCAATAGGGTTGGATTGGCGTTTTGAATGGCAGGATTGGCCGCTTCGCTTTGCCCCAGATTCAGAGCAAGCTGAATGATCCCGGGGGTGGCGGGATTGACAACAGCATAGTAGGTCTGAAGATTGTTCAGATTGCCCACCGGATTCGAAAGTCCGGCAATAAATTCCAATGGTTGACCATTAACAATGGTGGGAGGGTTGCCGGGTGGAATCGTCCAGGCTTCGCCTGTGGCGGGGTTGACCGAAAGGGGGTTCAGGTCAATTGT
>CAWUOD010000316.1:0-4595 GCA_963923115.1 uncultured Singulisphaera sp. | reverse complement strand
CACAAGGAGTATCGTCGGCAGCGTCAGATGTGTATAAGAGACAGGGTTCGGGAACTGCTCAAACTGGACAAGGTCGAAGGCTTGCGTTACTCGATCAACGACATTCGCAAGGGTGGCAAATTCGAGGAATTCTTTGCCGAGGCGTCGCGGGCCAGCAAGGTTGAACCCCAAAAGCGTGATAAATACCAGGAGCGTCTGCTCCACCTGGCCAACAATCTTCAGTCGTGGCTGGAACTCCAAAGCCTGGGCCACCCTGACATGTTGCCTCCCGAGGATTGGGATGGCAGGACGAACTGGATGTCGGTGGGGGATGTCCTGACCGAGGTGCGAACCAATTTCGCCGAAAAGAAGATGGACGGAGTCGATCCGGCCAAACTTTCGCTCGCGGGAATTTTTCTGGCGTATTCTTCCAATCAGCCCAAACAGTTCAACGAGCAGGTCAATCTCTACAAAAAAGCGATTGAAAAGCGCGTTCCCTCAGGGGACATATGGCGGGCCGAGTTGGAATTCAGCTTCAACCGGACCCAGCCCTTTTACCTCGCCATGTACTTTTATGGATTCAGCCTGTTTTGCACCCTTTTGGGTTGGTTGGCCGGGGCTTTTGCCAATGGCAATTCCGCCAGGGATCCCGGCGCCCTGTTCCATCACGCGGCCTGGGCCCTTGCCTTGCAGGGTTTCCTGATACATACGGCCGGGCTGATATTCCGCATGATCATCACCCAGCGTCCTCCCGTCACCAACCTTTACACCTCCGCCATTTTCATCGGCTGGGGGGCATGCGCTTTGGGGATGTTGGTGGAATACATCCTGCGCCGGGGCCTTGGAAACATTCTCTCCGCGGCGATTGGGATCAGCACCCTGATTCTTGCTCAAAACCTCGCGGCGGGTGGAGACACCATGGAGGTGCTCCAGGCGGTGCTCGACACCAATTTTTGGTTGGCAACCCATGTGACAACCATCACCCTGGGGTATTCCGCGACTTTGGCCGCGGGCACCGTCGGTTGTCTTTATGTGGTTGCGCGAACCATCCAGCTTTTCTTTCCCTCCAATCCCGAAAAGGAGAAGAGGCTTGATCAGGTGGCCGGGAAAATGGTCTACGGCATCACCTGTTTCGCCATGCTCCTGAGTTTTGTCGGAACGGTGCTGGGTGGTATTTGGGCCGACCAGTCATGGGGCCGCTTCTGGGGTTGGGACCCCAAGGAAAATGGCGCCGTGCTCATCGTCATATGGAATGCGCTTTTGCTTCATGCGCGCTGGGCGGGACTTGTGAAAACACCCGGGATGTCGATAATCGCCATCACGGGAAGCATGGTAACCGCATGGAGCTGGTTTGGAACGAACCAACTGGGTGTCGGGCTCCATGCGTACGGCTTCAACAACGCACTTGCCTCGGGTTGCGCCATTTTCTGGCTTTCCCAATTGTTCCTGATCCTTTTGGCGACCATCCTTAGCCTCAAAGACCGGACGGATGCCCTGGCCAGCAAAAATCCGGGCTAAACCGTGTTTGTTGCCCATTTGGGGTTGGGGGACCGGGCATAGAATAGGGCCACGGTTTCCCTTTTGGCGGAGTCGCCTCATGTCTTCCTTGGCGCGCAAACTGTTTTCCCTGGCTTTTTTGGTTTTCGTTTTTTGCCTGATCTGCCAAAATTTTGCCTTTTCCGCACAGAACCAAAACAAAACCATTTCTGTTCCCGGGTACGAAACCCAAAAAATTGATGGGTTCACCCTTTTCATTCATCCCGAAGCCAAAAAACACGAGGAGGAATTCAAAAAGTCACCCCTTGAGGTTCTCAAACTCGAACTGAAAATGCTCGGGCAAATCCTCAACAAACGGGCGTTGGCCAAGGTTCAGACGCTTCCTTTTTGGGTCGAGTGGGATGAAACACCCGAGGGAACCAACACAGGAGGCGGTACGGTAATTGCCTATTACCTCTCTTCCGATCTTCGAATGACCCGGATCCGGGGCGAGCACCCGTTGCGCGCGAAGACCATAACGGTTTGTAATCTCAAAAGTCTGACAAGGCTCCACCAGCCAGGCATCGATTCCGGCAAATGTATCCTCCTGCATGAGGTTGCCCATGCGGTCCACGACCAGCTCATCGGGTTCGACAACCCTGAGATCAACCTGGCATTCACGCAGGCCATGAACCGCAAGTTATACCAGCCCGGACTTTACATGACTTCGTCCGCAAGGGAATTTTTCGCGGAACTGACATGCGCCTATCTTGACCGTCTGGACCATTTTCCCAGAAACCGTGGCGATCTCAAGAAACATGATCCCGCCACATACAAGATCCTCGAAAGGATCTGGAGCAGCTCCGCCTCCGCGGAATCCGCGAAATCCACCACAGGCACAAAAAAGGATCCCCAGTTGCAGGAGCTGGCCGGCATCAGCCTGGCAGGGACCGAACCCGGCACCCCGGTCCAGCGCAACGCCCCATCTTTCGCGAATCGGCGGGGAAATCTGTTGGCCTTGGCTTTTTGGCTTGATAGCCAGCCATCGACCTTGCAGGATCTTGATCGTCTGAAATTATTGCAGAACCGGCTTCCCGAAATGGGCGTCGATATGCTCCTTGTGAGTCCCGCCGATTCCAACCCAAGGGCCTCCGCCCGGGTGCTCAAGGAGAAGGGGATTACGATTCCCGCCTGTTCGGGACTCTCCGGAGAGGTTGCGATAGGTCCGATCCGGCCCCCTGTCCTGATCGTTTTCGACGCAAAGGGCAGGGCCCTGCACAAAGGGCCTGATTTCGCCTCGGAGTCCCTTCTTCGCCGTCTGGCCATGACCAGCCGAATGGAGGAGGCCCTTGCCGATTTGGGACCAAGGGAAAAGAACTCAACGGAAGAACCAGTCAGGGATGAGGCGGAAAAATCCAGGCCCCAAAAAGAACGATCCGAATGGGCGACGGTGAGAACCAACATCAAAAGGGGTGATGACCAGGCATCCGTCATGCGTTATGTCACCCAATTCGCCAAGTCATCCGATGAGGAACTCGCAACACAGGCAACAAAAGTCATGGCGGCTTGGGAAAAGCCGATCAAAAAGCGGTTGGACCAATTGGAAAAAGACACCGAGGATGCCCCGGCGGAGGTATATGGGGAACTCAACAGGATCAGTGGCCTGTACAAGAACCTCGATGTTGGAAATCAGGCGCGGGATTTGGCCGAAAGGATCAAATCAAATCCGGATGTGCAAAAGGAAATAAAAGCCCAGTCCCACCTTGAGGCTATCAGGAAAGCCAAAGGAGTATTGGACCGAACCCAGACCGCGGGAGGATTGCTTCCCCCTCAAGCGACCAACCAGCTACTGATTCTGCAAAATAATCTGAAAATCCTCGAGGAAAAATATCCCGCAAGCCCTTCCACACTGGAGGCCAAATCAATCGTTCGCAAATACATACCCGCGGGAATGACAATCACCAATACTCCTCCGAATCGTCCATCAGGGCGTTAGAAAATACACATTTGCGTAAAGGGGCGATTCCGGCGGACGAAAAACAGACAACCAAAATAGGGGTCGAAGAAAAAAAAAGGGGAGCGAACGAGCGGAACCGTTTGGCAAATTTCGGACTAACCGGGATTTGTCGGCAATCCACTTTGAGGGGCTCGGCTGGACCGGACGGCCGAGTGGCCCCTGAAGCGGTTGAACACGAGGATTCCCGGCCCCGTATTCACCAGAACCTTGGCGTCGTGCGCTTCGGGTGCTCCAACTCCACCTTCGCAAAAAATTGCGGGACAGAGCGCGCCCGGCGCCTTTGGACCCTGGAATTGGACCTTTGGAAAGGTCCGCGGACTTGGCCCGCCTTGCAATGCGGAGTGGTGTGGCCTGTCGAGGTTGGTCCCGGCCCACCACCAATAAGCCCGATGCCGCAGAATACGGCCGACCCCGCCACGGCGCACCGGTGCAGGACCTTGGGCAATTATGGCACCCAAATCACAACCCGTCAGCATCGGGTCAATGATTGTTTCTAAATTTGATTCAATTAAGGATTTGTGGCAAAAGTTGGCGATCGGTTTCCTTGCCTCATGGAGCAGCTGAAAACTTTCCACATTCCTGTCCACCCAGGAAGTGTGCCGAAAAATCCCAAATTCAATCATTATTTTTCGAAACCTTAGCCAAAATTCCGTGTTGAATAACATAGACTGTGATGACTTCTTTTTCCTGAAGCGCATCGCAAATCCATTTCAACAGGGAGTCCCCCAATGTTCCGTCGTATTGCTGCATCTGTCGCAGTGGCATTTGTTGCCGTTGTTGGCCTCATCGCCGCCGAAGTCAAAGGCAAGCTCGTCAAGATCGACGACACCGCCAAAACCATCACCATCAAGGTCGAAGAAGACGACAAGACCTACACCTACAACTCTGACACCAAGTTTGTCAGCTCCAAAGGCAAGGACCTCAACGAGGAAGCCAAAAAGAAATTGTTCGAAGCCAAGGCCAGCAAAAAGGGTGGCCGTGAAGTAACCCTTATCACCGAAAAGAAGGGCGAAAAGGACATAGTCACAGAAGTAAAGGTCGCGGCAGGCAAGAAGAAGGACGCCAAGTAAGATCCAATCTGTCTCTTATACACATCTGACGCTGCCGACGATACTCCTTGTGT
>CAWUOD010000315.1:0-4602 GCA_963923115.1 uncultured Singulisphaera sp. | reverse complement strand
CACGGCGGATAACGGTTTAGCGAGGCTTTTTGGGCGCCTTCGGCTTCGCGGCTTTCACGGGGGTGGTGGGGGTTTTGCCCGATTCCGGACAGGTTTTCTTCATTGGGCAATGGGCGCAATCCGAATTTTGCTCATGGCAAAAGCGGACACCAATCAATTGCAGGCCTTCCACGAAGGCTACAGCTTTGGCTTGTGGCACGAGAGTTTCCAGGGCGACCCGGGTTTCCTCGGTGTCCTTGGCGCATTCCGACTCGACAAGACCGATCCGTCCCGCGCAACGACGCATGGCCGAGTCGACGGGGATCGTGTGTTCGGCAAAACCGCGCAGACCAGTCCAGGCCAGGGAGAAATCGTTCACCGATTTGTATCGGGCGAGTTGTTTTTGGGCGGGCTTGGCTCCCTTTTTGGCAAGCGCCTCAAGATCGAATCCATATGTCGCCTCAAAGATATCCTGGAGGAGACTAATCAGCCGAACTGCCCTGGCGCGGGGATCGGAGAGACCCTCGAAACAGGAGGAAACCTCGCGGGCGGTGCTTACGCGAATTTCATTAAAGTCGAAAAAACGCTCTTTGAGCTGTTCAAATGCGAGGTTTGCCGCCGCGACCTCAGCGTCCTCGCGACAAAACGAATATACAAGCTGTTCAAAAAGGGGCAAATCCTTGGGAGCCGTGTCTTCCCGAGGTGCCTGTTCGACGACCTGTGAAACCAATTTCTGTCGGCTCATGGTGGCTGCCATCGCTTCCGCTCCTTCCTGGAGTGTTTGGGCTTGTCCATCTGGCCCACATAAAGCCCTGGCGGGATTCATGCGGGAATCGCCAAATGCAACCAATGCCCCGGGTCCATCCTCGCTCCGGAAACCTCCGGGCGGGCTCAATCCCCAATCACCTGGTGCGCCCCTCCATGGGGCTACCTTTTATTGTCGTGATTTGTTGGGGAGTTGTCGAGGTTTTCATCATCCTCGTCCTCCTCGCCGTCCTCTTCGTTTTCCTCATCCCCCAAATCATCCTGCAAATGGCCTTGGGTTTCATCGTTTTCGGCGGTGACCGAGTCCTCGTCTTTTTGCCCAAGGCCCTCACGGATCAGGCGGGTGATTTCGATGCTTTTCTTGACCCCTTCATCCGAAACAAATTTTAGCGCCGGGGTAAAGCGGGTCTGAAGGCGCTTGGCGACTTCCGCCTGGATAAAGCCCGTGGCGCTTTCCAGCCCGTGCATGGTCAGTTTTTGTTGTTTGGGACTTCCCATGATGGATACGAATACTTTGGCATGCTGGAGGTCGCCCGAAACTTCCGCACGGGTCACGGTCACGGATTTGACGCGTGGATCCTGCAGGCGGAAAAGGATCGTTTCGCTTGCCGCCTGTCGGATGACTTCGGCGATTCGGGGAAGTCGATGAAATTTCACGGCGAGGATTTCCTGTTTTGTACGGTTTTCAATCGTCCCAGGTTTCCAGCTCGATCCGATGATCGATCAGTTCGGCTTTGGGATGAACCCGAAGGGCGGAGACTATCTGTTCCAGTGTATGGCGAACGGCGGTGTGTTCGTTACCCACAAGCGCAAAACCCAGCACCGCCATTTGCCAGGAATCGAGCGCGTCCACTTCCGATGCGCTCACATGAAATTGGTTCCGCAGGCGGTCCTTTATGGAAAGCACGACCTGTCTTTTATCCTTGAGGCTGCGGGAATCCCTGACTCGCAGCCGGACCTTTAGTCCACCCAAGACCATTTTGCCTCCGCATGTCCGTTGACAAACAGCTTGGGTAAAATCCGAAAAGGTTTCTTCGTCCGGGGCGTTCAGATGGGTGCGCCCCGAATGAAAATCCTCAACAAATTCTCATGCCCCGGTAACAATCGGGACAAGATACGAATCCTAGTCGAGGGTCCGCTTGATCTGTTCAATCTTGAAGGCTTCGATGACATCGTCCACCTTGATGTCGTCGTAACCAGCGATCTTCATGCCGCACTCGTAGCCTTCGCGAACTTCGCGGACATCGTCCTTGAAGCGCTTGAGGGATTCGAGACTGGCGGTTCGTTCGGCGGGGGGATACACCACGACACCCGAACGAATAACGCGAACCTTTGCCGAGCGTTCGATGGTGCCCTGGGTAACAACGCAACCTGCAATCGAACCGACACGGGTGACCTTGAAGACTTCACGGATGACAGCCCGGCCGAGGCGGATAACCTCTTCCTTGGGTTTGAGGCGCCCTTCGAGAGCCGCCTTCACATCCTCGGTAAGTTTGTAGATGATGCTGTAGGTGCGGATCGGGATACCGCGTTCCTCGGAGAGTGCCAACGCCCGGTTGTCCGGCTCGGCATTGAAGCCGAGGACCATGGTGTCGTTGGGCGAGGTCAGTGCGAGCTGGATATCCCCTTCGGTGATGGCCCCGACACCCGTGTGGAGTACGCGGACCTTCACTTCTTCGTGATGTAGCTTTTCGATTTCCTTGCGGATCGCTTCCAAAGAGCCACGGAAGTCGGCTTTGAGCACGACCTTGAGTTCGTTGACCGGACCCATACCGAGGTTGTCGAAACTGAGGCTTTGGCGACGATGCTGGGAAGATTCGTTCGCGTTTTGCTTGCGCTTTTCGGAGATGTCCCGGGCGACCGACAATTCGGGAACCACAAGGAATGGGTCGTCCGCATTGGGCACTTCGTCCAGGCCCAAAAGCCTGACAGGCACGGAAGGCCCGGCTTCCTGGATCTGTTTGTTGTGGTCGTCGTAAAGGGCCCTGACCCGTCCATAGGCAGCACCGCAAAGGACGATGTCACCCCGTTTCAGGGTGCCTTCCTGTACGATGATTGTCGCGATCACGCCCTGGCCTTCGGAGATGTTGGCTTCAAGGCAAACACCGGAGGCAGGCTTGGAAGGATTGGCCTTGAGCTCTTCCACCTCGGCGACCAGCGCGAGGGTTTCGAGCAGTTCTTCCACACCCTGTCCGGTTGAGGCGGAGGTCTGGATGAACTGGACATCACCACCCATCGAGTCGGGAATCAGGCCCATGCCGTAAAGTTGTTGCTCGGTGCGACGGACATTGGCGTTGGGGAGGTCAACCTTGTTGATCGCCACCACAATCTTGACATCCGCTGCCTTGGCGTGGTTGATGGCTTCCTCGGTCTGTGGCATCACACCATCGTCCGCGGCGACAACAATCACAACAATGTCCGTGACATTGGCGCCACGGGCGCGCATCTTGGTAAACGCTTCGTGGCCAGGGGTGTCGAGGAAGGTGATCGGCTTTCCGTGGATGTCAACGCGCCAGGCGCGAATGACCTGGGTGATACCACCCGCTTCGGTGTCAACCACCTTGCTCTTGCGGATGCAGTCCAAAAGCGAGGTTTTGCCATGGTCCACATGGCCCATGATCGTGACGATCGGAGCGCGAGGGATCAACTTGGATGGATCATCGGGTTTGCGAAGTTTGGCGATCAGGGCGTCTTCCACATCAAGCTTCTGCTTGACATCGAGTTCAGCACCATATTCGAGCGCAATTGTTTCCGCCAATTCCGGATCGATTGAGGAGTTGATGTTCTTGCCGGCTCCCATGCCCTGGGTCATCAGCTTCATGAGAAGCTCGGCAGACTTGACGCCCATCGCTTCGGAGAGAGACCGGATGGTGATTGGCAATTCGATTGGGATCTTTCCCTTTCGGGGCATGGATCCGCGTTGTTTTTTATGGCGGCGCAGGCGGGCACGGGCTGCCGTCGCCTCATCGTCCGACATGTCAAGGAGGGCTTCATCGACCTTGCGGCGCATCTGGCGGTCAGAGCGTTCCTTGTGGCGGTCGGCGCGTCCTGTCACACCACCTGGCTTCTTCGCGGCTCCGCCTTTGCCCTTGCCCTTGGGATCTTCCTCATCGTCATCAAGGATCACGGGCGAGGTTGTGGCGCCAACCTGAACGCGGGCAAGCGTTGCACGGGCGATATCTTCGAGTTTGTATGCCCCACCCTGCATCAGGTCTTTGGGGATTTCGGCCAGTTTGCGCAGACCGGTTGTGTTAGCCGGGGATTGCTGCCCGCCAAATCCACCTTGACCGCCCTGGCCACCTTGTCCACCAGGCCCGCCGGGACCTCTGCGAAGTTGTCCGGGGCCACCCATGGGGCCGCCTTGGCGGGGGCCACCCTGGCCGCCTTGACCGCCCATCCCACCAGGACCGGAAGGTCCACCCATGCCCCCGGGACCGGAAGGTCCCCCAGGACCGGCAGGGCGTTGGGATTGAGGCATTCTTTCGCGCATCCGCCGGAGCGCATCAACGCCCGAGCCAGGATGGGAAGAGCCCGGGGGAGGTGTCGCGCCACGGTCCAGGGGACGGGGGCGAACACCACCAGCCCCACCACCCATGGAAGGCGGCTGTCCGGGTCGAGATGGCATGTTGGTTCCAGGTCGCGGAGGCGGCATGGGGCTACGCTGTCCGGCCGGAGCGGCGGAAACGAGGGAACCGGGTACAAAAGAGACGGGAGTTTGAGGCGCGGGCGGAGCCAATGGTGTTGCGGGAGCTGCGGCAACAGGCGAGGCCGGGGCTTCTTCGGAGAGGTCGCCAGCAGGAGTGGAAACTCCCTGGGCAATAGCGGTCGGGGGGGCTGCGGCCGGGACCTGCGGAGGGG
>CAWUOD010000314.1:0-4618 GCA_963923115.1 uncultured Singulisphaera sp. | reverse complement strand
CCGGATTGGTCAGGCCATGGGCAGGAACTGACGAAGAAAAGATCGGGAAGACCATCCTTGTCAAAATCCAGGACCACGACACCCGAGCCCATCGTTTCCGGAAGAAGCTTGTTTCCCGTGGCACCGGTATGGTGGCGAAAACGAATTCCCCACTCATCCGTCACATCGGTGAAAGGCGACGCCGGAACGGAGGTCGTTGTCCGGGTGATGGTCTCACCCACCTCGACCTTGGGGCCAACCTTTGTGGTTTTCGGGTAAAACCACCAGGCCAATCCTCCGGCAAGGCCGGCAATCGCAACCAAACCAACCGCCACAAACAACTTGCCACCCGATTTTTTGGGAGGGCTTTCAGGTGCTTCCGCCATGATTCTAAAACGCCTTTCCAAGAGGGCGATTGGTGGGATAAAGGATGATGGCCTCGGCCGCCGCGTTGGCGGCGGGATTTTTGGCCCGATAGGAAGTGGTGGCCCTGGATCGGGCAAGATCATCCGGTTTGTAAAGTTTGTGGGCTAGTCGATGGGAATCCGCCAAAAGGGTTTCCATCGCCCGAATCCTTGCGGGATCCGTTTCCATACCCCATTTTTTGGACACATCGAGCCAAATGGCGCGGGCCAGGGGAAGATAGGGCTCCCGTGGTTTGGCCTGGGAAACCTGCATGTGGGATATCCCTGCGCGAAGCTGGGCGATCGCCTCATCGGAAAGTTTTGGCTGGGCGAGGATCCCAAACACTTGTGCCGCCGGAATATCCTGGGACGGTGAGGGTTGCCAGGTTTCCGCCGCCAGTCGCGTCATAACCTGGGCCAGTCCATAGTGGGACTCGAGATCCTCCGATTCATCCCTGAGGACCCGATAAAACTCCTTGGCGGCGCGGGTTAGCCATACCCTCTGCTCGGGGGATCCCTCGGCCTCCATTTGCGCCCTCTGATAAAGGGTTTGGCCCAACCTCGAACGGACAATGTAGTCGCGGGTGAAGTCGAACTTTCTCTCGGCGGGCTGGAGGTCGGGATTGAGGATTTTTTCAAAGTCCTCAATGGCCCTCTCAAAATGTTCTTTTTCCGTGGCGTTTTCGGCGTGCACAAGGCCGTTAAACCAGGCGAGCACCCACCAGGGGGCTTCCGCCTCGCGCGCCTTGTTGAGCGCCCCGGTCGCCAATTCGAGCCTGCCATCGGCGAAATAGACCCGGGCCAGGTTGGTCCAACCGTTTGCCTGAGGCACCTTTTCCGGCAGGGTCGTCAGATGCCGGAACGCCTCTTCCGCCTGTCGGAGCTCACCTTTCTTCGCGTTGGCTCCCCCCTCGAGGAGACAACCGATCCCATAATCGTTCCACCTTTGCCATTCGGGCTTTATGGGGGATTTTTGTTCGGGGACAGGGGCAGACGAGCCCGCGATTGGCAAAGTAACACGATCCGACGCCATATCGACTATCGGTATCGGGGGAGCCTTGCCCTGATACACAAATTTGAGATACTCATCATCAAATTTTCGATAGCGGACGCGAACCGCCAACTCGACAGGCCCCGGAGCCTCCCGGGGGATGGTCACCTGGTAATGAACGACATTGCCCGCTCCGGGCGGAATTTGATGATCATAAAGTGGCGTGAAGATATCCTGGGCGTTCCGGCGGTTGATCCGGTTGCCTTCACGGTCGAGCATGTGGACATTGATGAAGTGGGCGTAACGATCCACTTCTCCCTGATTATCCCCCGAAAGGTTGTCGCCATTCAGCGCGCCATTTCGGGCAAACGGTTTGTCCTTGCCCGCGAAGCGAGCCTGGAAATCGACCCAGATTTCGTTGGAGTCGACGGTGCCCTGGGAAAAATGGTGCCCCACACCCAGGGTCCTGACAACGACCTCCACAAGGTAGGTTTGTCCGGGCTCCAATTTTGGCAGGGCGGGCCGGATCACTTCAGGCTTGGCATCGATGGTTCCGCCCTTTTTCAGCGCAAAAAGATCCACGCGAATCTTTTTGTCCTTCCCTTCGGGGTCGACACCCGTCAGATAATCTGTGTTCTTTTTGATCGCTTTGTCAAAAATCCCGGCAAGATGCTGATATCTGGGCTCCAACTTCAAAAGGGCCGGAAGAGCCGTGTTGGCGCCGGGGAAGAAGTGATCATGAACTTTGGGGATTCCGGTTTTATCCCGGTCCCTGGCACCAAAATCATTGCTGGCCACCAGGGGCATGTGGCAATCCGCGCACTCGGGCTTCGCCAATTCGGGGTAATAAAACGCCCGGCTCCCATGGCCGGAAACACCGGAAAGGTGATGGCTGTCATAGTGATTTTGGCCCCTTGTAAACTCCTGATAGTGGTTGAGAGCCACCGGAAGGCCGACCTTGTGGCAAACCGAACAAAAATCCGAGGATTTGTGCAAAGGCTTCAGGAAAGTCTTCTTGTGGAAATCCGGGCGCGCCTTGACGAGTTGCTGGTTAATCCACTGCAAGGCGGGTGCATCGCTTTTCGCGAACGGATAGTGAAGGGGCTCCTCTATCGTATACGCGGCATTTCCAATCGTGCTGTTGACATGGGTCATGGCATGGCACACCGTGCAGGTGATCCCCGCGTGGGCCGTGACATCGTTCACATCATCATATTTCGGATCATCAAACGCGCCTGAAAAGAAAGGCACCGGATCATGGCAACCCGCGCACCACCTCGCCGCCTTCACATCGCCATCCCGCTCCAGGCCCACCTTCCGTGTCTCCCGGACGCTTGCCAGGTAGGGAGGATTGTTGAACGAACTGAAATGGTGGGCCGAATGAAACCAGGAATTGTAAACATCACGATGGCATTCCAGACAATAGCTATCCATCATCAGGGTGCTGGCAGGAATAAACATGCCATTGGCTGTTTTTGCCTCTGAGGGAAAGAAATAGGCAAGCCCTTCCCTCGGCCCCTCGGAACCCCATTTTCTCGGATCGGCGGCGTGAAGCAACAACATCGACGCGACAGCGACGCCCAAGCCTCCCAAGAACCCCGCGCCCCATTTCCATTTGAGCCTTGGGCCCGCCTTTCGGTGTCCGATGTAGATCCAAACCGCCAGGACCGGTGTGATCACATGGAGGGCCCAAACAACCCAACGGGGAATCGATCCCGTGGGGAGCTGGGGAAAACCCTCCAGTTGAATCAGGACAATTCCGCTAAAACAGGTGACCAACCCAACCAGGAAAAGGACGATACCCAAACGGACCGCCACCTTGTTTGGACGGTTGTTGGCGGTGATCCAGTGCCAGGCACCGAAAACAACAAAAGGCACTGTCGCCAAAACCCCACCGCCTATGTGAACCAGATAGGTCCACAGGGTCATGGCGTTGGTATAGGTTTGGCCGCTGGAGGCCTCAAACACCCGTATGGCAACAAGGTAAACGCCCGTCGCGGTCAGCATCGCGACAAGCGCGAAGATCATACCGAGCATTACCTTCAGCGCGGCGCCCAAGGCGGGGACATAAACAAACTTCGGACGAGAGGCGGTTTTTACGCTTGTGGAAACCGCACTTTCGGGAGGGAGGGTTGACATAAGGAAAGAATCCCTCAAGGGTGACTAGTACCATTGGAAATTATAGTCTTTCCCAACAGGTAAGTCACAACCGGGATTTTGGGGAAATCCCCACCAAAGGCCGGTTTTTGTCCGGAACAACATTACCGGACCAAACTGTCAGGATTTTTTATACCATGAACCGCTATTTGGCTGCTGCCATTCAAATGGATCTTCCCAACCCCAAAACACGGGATGAAATACCCGGGCGGGTTGGAAGAATGTTGGCCATGGCGGAACAGGCGGTGGTCGGCTACCAGCCCTTGGGCGATGTCAAGCTGGTTGTATTCCCCGAATTTGCCCACACCGCCCCGGTTTATCTGGAAAAAGCAGACCTGATCAAGCACCTAGCGGTTTCCCTTCCCAACGCCCATACCGACGCCTATATCGCCAAGGCGAGGGAACTGGACATCTATATCCAGACCGGCACATTTCTGGAAATCGACCCTGCATGGCCGGGCCATGTTTTTAACACGACATGCCTGATAGGCCCCGAGGGAATCCTTTCCAAATACCGAAAGGTTTATCCCTGGCTTCCCTGGGAAGTCCACACCAGCCCGGCCGACCTCCCAGGCTATTCCGAACCACTATTCCCGGTTGCGGATACCCCGATCGGCAAACTCGGAGTCGCCATCTGCTATGATTGGCTTTTTCCCGAGGCGATTCGGTCCCTGGCGCTCAATGGCGCCGAGGTCCTTATTCGGGTTTCGGCCTATATGGACCCCTGGGGCGCCACCGCTCCCATGGATTGGTGGACTATTGTCAACAGGACTCGCGCCATGGAGAACATGGCGTTTGTTGTGGCTTGCAACCAGGCCGCCGCACAGGGGAACTACCCCCCCTTCTCCTGGCCCGGGGGTAGCATGGTGGTCGATTTTGATGGACGAATCCTGGCCCAGGCGGATCCCGGCCCCGGAGATAAAATCGTTGTGGCTCCCATTGATCTCGATGCGCTTCGATACGAACGACAGCGCCGAAAGATGCACCAAATGATCCAACATCTAAAACCTTGTCACCGCCAACCCCGGGATAATGATGGAAGTTATCCCAAAAGATAGGTTTCCATTCCCCGGGGAATGATTGGCAA
>CAWUOD010000313.1:0-4626 GCA_963923115.1 uncultured Singulisphaera sp. | reverse complement strand
CCAACCACATTCCAATCGACTGGGCCCAAGTGGGTTGGTTGGTCTTGGGTGCGGCCCTTGTCTCCTCAAGCGCAAGCGCATTCAACCAGGCCATGGAAATTCACACCGATGGCTTGATGGTGCGGACCGCAAAACGCCCCCTTCCCGCCCGCCGGATTAACAAAAGCGAGGCATGGATTTTTGGTGTGCTTTCAGGGATTGCCGGAATGGCAATCCTGCTTGCAAAAGGCAACCCTGCAGGAGCCTGGGTCGCTTTGGTAACACACTTGAGTTATGTTCTGGTTTACACACCCCTTAAAACCCGGACGGATCTAAACACCATTATTGGAGCCGTGCCTGGAGCGTTGCCCCCGGTTATTGGATATACCGGCGTTGTGGGCCACATTGATCCCCCCTGCATTGTCCTGTTTGGCGTCCTTTTCCTATGGCAGATCCCCCACTTTTTGGCAATCGCATGGATGTACCGCGAGCAATACGCCGGTGCAGGCATGAAAATGCTAACCCAACATGATCACTCCGGGCGGATCACGGCCGCTCAAATGCGCAACTATATCCTTGCCATGTTGGCGATTGGGTCATTCCCAATCCTTTCCCAAGGCAGGATACACTCCATTTGGGATCTATTTTACCTTGCGGGTGTCACCGCCGTGAATGGCTGGTTCCTCTGGTCATCCTTCAAATTTCATAAAAAGCCCAGCTACGAAACAGCAAAATTCGTGTTTCGTGTTTCGCTTTTGGTTCTGCCTCTTCTTCTTGTGCTCATTTGTCTGGACACATGGATTGCATCGCCTCCAGTCCAGCCCCCGATCACTCTTCTGGAGTCAAACCAATGACCGCCGTTGCGGACCACTCCCAAGCTGTTGCGGAGGCCCCATCATTCCCGGCGCCGAAGCTTGCCATGTGGCTATTCCTGGCTTCGGAAGTGATGTTTTTTAGTGGCTTGCTGGCAGGCTGTTATGTCCTGAAGGCCGGGGCCACCGGTGGCAATCCAAACCTTTGGCCTACCCGTGATCAAACCCATGTTCTACCTTGGCTGGGCGCCTTGAACACGCTGCTTTTGGTAGCCAGCAGTCTCGCGCTAAGTTTTGCGCTTCGCTCATTACAAAAAGGAGACCGCTCTGGCTCCATCCGGGGTTTTGGACTGGGGCTCCTTTTGGGGGTGGCTTTTCTGGCGATCAAGGGACGCGAGTATTCCGACAAATTTGCCCATGGACTGACACCAGGAAATATTGCCGAAGCGGTAACAAACGCGGATCAACCCGATGCCCGGCGAGCCAGGATGCTGTCCAAAGGACAAAGACTTTGGCTTGATCGTCAAAGGGGACTTCTTGAGGAATACACCGCCAAAAATCCCGAGGCAAACGAAAAAGACCTCAAGGCCGCCAAGGATTTTCTCGCCTCCCTTAGGGATGGTAAAAAAGCAAATGGTGACTACATTCGACCGCTAAACCCAACGGAAGCCGCCAAGGAAGCCAATCGTATAATCGCCGAATTCCCACACCTTCCGGTTATTCCCGCCCTTCCCAACGGAAACCTTTGGTCATCCTTTTATTTCACGCTGACAGGCTTGCATGCGCTCCATTTGTTGGCGGGTCTCGTGCTGATTGCGATTTGTTTTCTACGCGCCCTGGCGGGCGGGTTTGGCAACGGCCGACTCGAATTTGCCGAAAACACCACCCTTTACTGGCACTTTGTCGATCTTGTTTGGCTTATCCTCTTCCCCGTGATCTACCTCGTCTGATCCAAGGCGCCGGAGTAACACACATGAACGAACCATCAAAACATTTTGAGCCCATCCCCTGGATCAGCGCGGGTATCGTCATCCTTTGCGTTATTTTGGGTTTTGCGGCGCAATTCCTGGGGGGTCAAGGGACTCTTGCCCCTGAAACGGCAAGGCTTGTCACCCTGGTTGTGTGGGGCATTCAGGTCATGGTCTGTATCCTTGGCTTTTTTCACGCAAAAGAGGATTGGACAAAGCTCATTTGGGTTTTTACACCCGTGATCCTTTTGTCCTTGATGATTCTGTTCGCATTGATCCCCGACTTCGCACACCAGGCGTAAACTCATGGCTCTCCGAACTTGGCTGGTATTGTTGTTTGTGGGACTATTGCCTCTTGTCGCTGTAGCCCAAAAGGATGCAACCCCCACCGATTTCGGGAAACCTGGAGAATTCAAACTGGTTGACATGGCAGGGAATGCGTTTGACTCCAAATCCCTCGACGGAAAAGTATGGATTGCGAGCTTTGTCTTCACCAGATGCACAGGCCCTTGCCCCGCCGTCACGGCATCAATGGCCCGACTCCAGGAGGACCTCAAAGATCAAACGAATCTCAAATTGATCACTTTCACCGTGGATCCGGAAAGGGATGATCCCGCCGAATTGGCCCGTTATGCAGCCAATTTCCGCGCCAACGCCAATCAATGGACCTTCCTGACCGGGACCGAAAAAGAAATCCACGGCCTGATGAAAAATGGATTCAAACTCGGAATATCGCGCAATAGCACTCCAATCAAAGGGCAGGAATTCGACCATTCCACAAGGCTGGTTCTTGTTGACAGGGATGGCACCATTAGAGGCTTCTTCCCCGGGGTTCCATCATCAGAACCCGAGGCCAAATCAGCCAGGGAAGACTTTGAAGCGGACTTCACGAGGCTCAAAACAGCCGCGATTGCACTAAACCAGGGCAAATCAATTTCCACCCCGGCAAGTCCCGGAAATAAAAACCACCCTTGGTACTACCCATCGCCAGGACTCAATGCGTTTCTTAATGGACTAGCCGGAATCATTCTGGTTTTGGCTTATATCGCAATCAAATCAGGACAACCCAAAGCACATGGCCTTTTGATGTTATTGGCCATTCTCACCTCCGCGGTGTTTCTGGCCAGCTACCTTGTTTATCACCTTTTGATAAAGGAGGGAATTGCAACCCGTTTTGCCGATGTGGCACCCAAAGCCCCTGATGCGATCCGTTATTTCTACTATGTCATCCTGACCACACATACCATCCTTGCCGTCGCTGTGACCCCGATGGCGCTTTGGTCCGCATGGCTGGGCGCCAAGGCTCGTCTTGACAAACATAAATGGATTGCCCGAATTACTTTTCCCATTTGGTTGTATGTTTCGATAACCGGGGTTGTGGTGTATTGGATGCTTTACCAACTTCCCGAACAAGCCGGGTGGAGACTGTAATGAAAAAAATCGCAACTTTATTCGCTATGGGCCTGTTTTTGGGTTTCTTTCAAACCCCCGGCTCCCTTTTGGCGTGCCCGTCCTGTTCGGGGTCAGTGCCCTGGACCGATGGAACCAATGGGGAAGCAGAAAGTAAAGCCTACAACGATTCCATTTATTTCCTTCTTGCCGCACCAACCGCAATCGTTTTGGGTGTGTCAATTGTCATGGCAAAACGAAACAAAACTTCGACCTAGAAAAAGATACTCAAGGTAAATCAATGGCGCCAAACTTCAAAAAAGTTTCCATCTCCTTGTAATTGTCTCCTACTCTCAAATCAAACCTTTTGTCACCTAAATCGGTGTTTAACAGGCCATTTGCGGAAATCAACCAATCATATCGCACCCTGATTTTGCCATTGCCTGATTCCAATATTTGTTGACCATCCGCATTACGCTTAAAATTTCCCGGTCCGATCAATGTGGCCAAACCCGTTAAAACCCCCTCCTGATAACTCTCAATAGTGTATTCCGAAGGTCCAGGTTGGATTTCCACTTCAAGGGAAACCCGCCTGGATGAAACCTGCGCCCCCAAGCGCCTAACCTTGGTTTTTCCAACAAGAAAATCGGGCTGCTCCCCACGATCTGTAAGCCCACCCAAATCCAACCATAAAAGTTGATTGGGAACAACCATCCTGATGTTTCCCTCCAAGGAATCGAAACCAGGCAAAGATCTGGGTGGCTTATCCGCTTTCAATTGGAGTTGAGCTACGAAATCCTCCTCCACGGCTTGCCATGAGGTGGGACGGGAAACGAAAGATTTGCCATTCCTCGAACCAAAATGAAAAGTCCCGGCCTGAATCAAAATGGGGTGAAGCTTGGGATGCCAAGCAACCTGAACTCCAATCGACATGAAACCCCGTCCTTCATCCAATTGGTTGCTTAAAACCACCGACTCAACCTCACCCCGACAAAATCTACTACCTTGGGAAATAATCCCTTTGGACCCGGACTCAATTAGAACGGATTGATGGCGAATTCGTAAACGCTTCCCCAGCGCAAGTGCCAAGAGGTCCAAGCGCTCAAATAAACCACCAGAAAAAGGACCTGGACTGCCTGCAAAATCATTGGTCAACGAAAGCTCGACGCCATTGGATTTGGACCAATTTTTCCATTCCGGCAAGGACATAGCCAAAGTATCAGTTAATTTCGTCCTCTCGGGAATTGAGCCTTGCCCTACGACCAAAAATAACAAAGAGCATATCATGAGGTTGGATTAAAGAATTCCAGCGTAAGGACAAGGGATTCCATCCTAAACCAAACCCAAAAGGGGGACCACCAAAAGTGACCCATGTTTACATAACGCTCCTGCTCAAATGCTCATTCACATTCCATTCTCTGTCCAAAGTAGGCCTGGAACTTATTACACCGCATTCCTGAAGCCTTTTGGGCACCTAG
>CAWUOD010000312.1:0-4653 GCA_963923115.1 uncultured Singulisphaera sp. | reverse complement strand
AGATGTGTATAAGAGACAGCGTTTCCGGTTTCCCGCCCATGATAAGTGTCAAAACAAAAAGCCCAAAAACCCAAAACACAGGCAGGGTTTGTTCCACCCAATTTGTTGATTTGTTTTGGCTACACCCCAAAATGGCAAAAATTGCCGCAAGAAAAAACAGACTTTTTTCACCAAAGGATCCTCCAAGCCATAGATGGGCCATCCGCCGAAAAATGATTTCTTCATTGATTGGGGCGGTTACACAAGCCACCATCGTCAAAACAAACCAAATCCATGGAGCCTGAATGGAAAGCCCAAGCTTTGTAAAAGGGTGAGGATGGGGAGTAAAATCCCAAACACTTTGATGGATCCAGAGAATCATTTGGTGAACAATGTGACATCCCATCGACACAACGAGGAACTCAAGGCAAAGCCGAAAAGGATTTCCCAATTTCCCCATAACGAAAGCATCCCGTCCAACCAATAGCCCAATCAATCCCAAACCGGGAAGGAACGAGACCAATTGGGCCAAAATCCCGGGAAGAATCCTACTTTGGGTTTCGGTGTATTGAACCAGGTCCGATTCCAAATCCAAACCCGGTTCCTTGCCCAAAATCCCTGATCCACCGATAAGGATTGAGGCTAGGCCGGTTAGGAATTGTAAACTGAAATATAGGGCGACAAACCGGGCAAACCAGTACCATTCCTGGTCTCCCGATTTGGACGGGGGGTGGATTTGGGTCTCCTGGAATGAGGGCTCTGTCAAAACTGATACTCCCAAATAATTCAATCACTACCACTCAGGATACAGGTTGAAAGCCATGTCGGATTTTCTGGAAAAAATCATCGCCACCAAAACTGGTGAGGTTTCCGAAGCCTACTCCAAACATGATTTAAAAAAATGGATTGAGTTGGCCCAAAATGGTCCCCCTGTCCGTTCGATATGGAATAAATTGGCTTCCCAAAAAGGAATGGGTGTGATTGCGGAAATCAAAAAAGCCTCACCTTCCGCCGGCGTAATCCAGGCGGATTTCGATCCCATTTCACGGGCGAAATCGTACGGAATAGGGGACGCCACTGCCATTAGCGTTTTAACCGATCGACAATGGTTTCAGGGCAATCTTGGTTACCTTGAGGATGTCAGGGCTTTGAATGGTCCGCCTGTCCTGCGCAAGGATTTTGTGATTGACCCCGTGCAAATTTATGAGGCCAGGGCTTCCGGTGCCGACCTCGTACTGCTGATTGCCGAAGCACTTGGGGATGAGCAGCTTTTCAGTTTTACAGCATTGATTCATAGTTTGGGCATGGAAGCACTGGTTGAGCTTCACGATGAATCCAATTTTGAACGGGTTTTAAGGGCCGGAGCCAAACTTGTTGGGGTAAACAATCGGGATCTCAGAACTTTCAAAGTCGATATGCGGGCGACCCTAAGGATTGCAGCCAAAGCCCCTCCGGACATCACATTGGTAGGGGAAAGCGGGATCAAGTCTCGCCGGGATGTTGAGGAACTTTGGGCTGCCGGGGTTCGCATGATTCTGGTTGGAGAAACCTTGATGCGATCCGGGGATCCCGTCGAAACCTTGCGGGAATTCAGGAATGTCGGCGCCTAGGTCAAATTCCTCGGAACCCCGCTGGATGCACAGATTCCGGCGGGACTTTGTATCTGTTTTGAAGGAGCTTGCTCCGAAAAATGCTCCATTGGTGATTGGAATTTCAGGTGGAGCGGATAGTGTCGCCCTGACCCTTTTATTGACCAAGGAAACTCTTAACCCTTTGGTTCTTGCCCATTTCAATCATGGTCTTCGAGGGGAAGAATCGGATCTGGATGAGGCTTTTGTATCAGAATTGGCTAATAACCTTGAAACACTTCACCCGGGAAGAATTCGGTATGTCTCTGGTTCCCCAACCACTCCTTTGAAAATGGAAAAGGGGAATTTGGAGGCGAACGCTCGAAAAGCCCGTTATTCCTGGCTGGTTCAAATGTCCAGGGAATTGGGTTGTGAAAGCATCCTCACCGGACACCATGCCCAGGATCAGGCTGAAACAGTGCTTTTTCACATACTTCGGGGCACTGGTCCCCTGGGACTCAAGGGAATTGCCCCGAAAAAAAAATTAGGCCATGGAATTAACCTTATCCGACCACTTTTGGAGTTCTCTCCTGAACTTTTGCGGCGCTATCTTAACCAGATTTGCCAATCCTTTCGGGAGGATTCCTCGAATCGACTCGGGCAATTCACCAGAAATCGTATCCGTCAGGAAATTCTTCCTTTATTGACAAAAATAATGGGTAAAGAAATCACGCCAAGTTTGGCGGTTCTGGCATGGCACGCGCGATACCTGCATAAAAAAGAAAAGGCAAAAATACGAAACTGGATATCCAGATATGCCAAATTTTCAGGCCCAGGAAGAGTCTCCCTTCCGGTGATCGAACTTATTCAGGTGGGCAAATACTCCGCAATGGGCATCATTGGACAAATTGCCAAAATCCTCGATTGGCCAAGGCAGGAATTATCACGAAACCATTACAAAGCGATCTGGAATCAGATTCAAAACCAGGTCCAGTCAATTTCGCTTCCCCAGGGCATAAAATCCTCCCTGGATGCATTCCGGAAAAACCTCATCGTCACCCACAATCCTTTGGAACTTCCCCGGGATTGACACGACAAAAGGCCACCCGGGGTGCCCCCCCAGGTGGCCTGGATATGAAAATAAAGGTTAATCAAGGAAGTTTTTTGATCCGAATATTACGATACTCTAAAATTCCATGGTCGGCCTCAAGCCCAATTCCGCCGGTTGCGGGAACCTTGAGGCTCGCTTCGAGAATTTCTCCGTTGCAGGTACAATGGGCGACATTGTCCCGGATCACAACCACGATTTCATTCCAATCCTGGGGTTTGTATTTTTTCAACATTTTGTAAGGTCCGGCAACCAGATAATCCCGGACCTGAAGCTGGGGGCCCCGAACAAAAAAACCGCTATCCGCATTTACATCCGCCCGGAATTCCACCCGGATTTCCATGTTTCCAGAATATTCCTTTGTGGTCCAAAGCTGGCGGATACCTTTCCCATCGTTAACGACAATCACCTCCCCCTTGGCGGAATAACGACCATCCGATGATTCTTTTTTGCCATCAAACGCCTTGCCGTTTTTATAACTCCAACCGGTCAAATCTTTCCCGTTGTAGGGTGAGGTCCACTCATTTGTCAGAGGTTCCTGGGCAAAAAACGACAACCCGCCCATGAAGGCAAAACCCAGGGCCATTCCAAAAACCATAGCGCGTTTCATTGAAAATTTCCTTTGTGGGAGGCCCCAACTTCGGCCAATTTCCAAAAATTGAGGTACAGGTTATCTAAGGGTTTGATGACATTGGCTTCAAGCCATGCCCTACACCAACCCTTTCATCAAATACAAAACAATGGCCATTCCAGAGGCTTTCCCCTTCGGGAACCTCCTCGAGGTATTTAAGGACTCCACCTTTCAACTGGTAAACCTCCTGAAATCCCCTTGCAAGAAGGAAGGAGGTAAACTTTTCACAACGAATTCCACCGGTACAAAAAGTTGCCACCCTTTGATGTTTGCCGGGATTCAGATTTTGCTCCACATATTGGGCCAATTCACTGAATTTCCCGATCTTTGGGTCAGTGGCTCCGTCAAATGTTCCAAGTTCCACCTCGTACTGATTTCTTGTATCCAGGAGCAAAGTACCCTCCTGGGAAATCAGCCGGTTCCAATCCTTGGGTTCAACATAATCACCCGTGGAAATTTCCCCGGTATGATTGAACCCAAAAGTTATCGATTCTTTTTTGAGACGGACCTTTGCTTTTTGAAAGGGATGGCCCTCACAACAACTTTCCTTGACCTCCATGTCCGTCAATTGGCCAAACTGACGCAATCGTTGCAGCATGGCGTCTATTCCATCCCGCGGACCGGAAATGGTCGCATTGATTCCTTCATGGGCCAAAAGGATTGATCCCCTTAGCCCTTGAACCCTCATTAGGTCCAAAAGCTCCCTTCGAAGTGGGGGCAAGGGACCCAAATCACAAAACTGGTAAAAAGCACAAACAATAGTTTTCATTCTGGGTAGTTAAGGGATGCCGGAAAAAAATCAAGCCAATTGATTTCCCCGCCTCGTAAAGTCCTTGCCCATAGGATGACCCGAAGGAAGGTTTCCATGCCAAAATGGTTTTATCAATTATTCTGGGTTGCCTATCGGCCAAATGCCATGGAAAACAGTTTTCTGCAAAGAAAACAAACCCTTAAAGAGGGCAACATTGAAGTTTCGGTTGCCGTACCAACCGATAGGGAAGCGGATCGTTTTTTCGGTGTCCCACTCACTCGCCGAAATATTCAACCATTGTGGATCGAGCTTCGAAACAGCGGTAAGGAATCTTATCGCCTGAGGTTGGCGGCAATTGATCCCAATTATTTCCCACCCCTGGAAGCGGCATACCTTAATCATTTCGGAATGGGCAAACGGGTTTTGGCTTTCGGACTCCTTGCCTGGTTATTTTTTATTCTGATACCACTGCTACCGCTCAAATTGTTGGGAGCCTTGCGCGCGAACCGACGAATGAATTCATTTTTCCAGGAGCATGGGCTTGGGTGGGGGATCATTCGTCCGGGAATCGAAGTTTCCGGCTTTGTTTTCACGACTCATGACCAGGGTACAAAAC
>CAWUOD010000311.1:0-4657 GCA_963923115.1 uncultured Singulisphaera sp. | reverse complement strand
CATTTTTTATTTCGGCTTGAGAGATAATTTTGTTTTGATCGTCAGTTCTTTTTATGTCAGCGTAAACAAGGGCATAATTCATTTCTGGAACAAATATATACTGGAATTTGTCTCTCCTTGATTCGTCTCTGAAAAACTCAACTATTTTTGCTTCTTTCTCGTTCCATTTGCTGGAAAATACTTTAAGATCGACATGATTAAACTGGGATCCAAAGTTATACAGGGGATTTTGTGCCACGGCGGGCCCCATTGGCATTGGGTTCATGAAATAATTTTTAACATTTTCATTTTTCAATTCTCTTGCCGGCATTTTTTCTATGGGAACATACGACGCCGCCACATTCTTTTCCCCATTGACTTGAAGTCCATAACCAGGTTTCTCCGAATGGAAAACCCATGTGATATCAAACGGAATTCCATTGATCCTGTTTTTTCTGATCTTGACCTTTTCATCCGAATTCCAAATTTCCCATTTATATTTATCGCTTTTTTCCTTTGCTTTTTCGCTTCCAAAAAACGAATCTTCGACAAAAAACACAACATGAGAGGACTTTACCTGGTCCCATTTATCCATGGACTTTTTCTTGAGAGATTCTAGCTCGCCCTGATTCATCAAAAACAGAATTAAAAAAAGATTGTATTCCATGCTGTTGCCCTTTTGTTATTGACAGTTAAGGGTGTCCATCCATACTGGTTTCTGAGTCGTTAGGTTTGGCTCAGGTGGTGTTAAATAGGTATGAACACCCAAAACATAAATACCAGGATAATGATTGGCACAACTTCTCGTAAGGGATTGTTCATAGCCATCAGGGACAGGCGCGCATTTTTCCTTATAAGTCCAGGGTTTATGACCCCTATTTTGCCCCTTTTTTCTTTATAACCTTTGCTTGGAGGTAGTTCAAGTCCTTCAAGTCTTTTACGCGCCTTTTTAAATTGGCGTCCAAGCAAAAGATTTTAGCAATTTTGAAAAGGGGAGGGCGTTAGAGGAAGGGTGGTTAAATACGCCAGGATCCATGATCAAAACGTAACTGAAAAAAACTCAAGGGTTACAAATCTGGAGCCGAAAGGTTTATTTCGGTCGTGGTAAAAATCTTTACGCTTCCTTCGAAACCGACCGAAATGTTTGATAAATGAGAAGAAGAAATTCTCAATCGAATCGATGTGAACCCTTATTTGTTGTGATTTTTCTTGGTTAAGGTGATTTTTCAACTCGATTGGAAAGAGCCCTAGGGGCTACCTCTCTTCGTGGTTTGGAAAAAAGTCAAGATGAGGTAGGACTGATAATTTGGCGTCTCGAAAAGGATCCTCGTTTGGCTTAATCAAGCTACGCCGTCCCAACCAAAATCAGTTGGGACGGTTTTTTTGCAACGGCAATCGCTTAGGCTGCCTTGGCGGTGCGCTTGGTGGCGACCGGGGTTCCCTGAGCCCTCTTGGCGGCGTCAATCAGCGCGCGGAAGAGTTGGATGTCGAGGCCCGAGGACATGCTGCAAGCGGGTTGCCACTGGACGCCCATCACGAACCAGTTGGCGATTTCCGATTCGTAGGCTTCGATGGTGCCATCAAGGGCCCTGGCGGTGGGGCGGAAGCCTTTGGCCAGGCGATTGACCGCGCGGCGGTGTTCGCTGTTGACCACGACTTCGCCTTCGCCGTAGAGGATCTGGACCATGCTGCCGGGGACGATGGTAAGGGAGTGACGCTGTCCTTTTTCGGGGGGATGGCGATGTTGGAGCGCTTCGGGGGTTTCGCGAACAAAATCGGTGATAAGGTTCCCACCGCCTGAGGTGTTCAGCAGGTGCATGCCATGGTCGATGGCCAAAACCGGAATCTTGTTCTTGCGAACATATTGGCAAAGCTCTTCCATTTCGGCGGGGTTGGATTTGCTTTGGGTGTCGTGGCCGGTGATCACGATGCCTGCCACTTCCTTGAAAAACTTGCTCCAGGTGGAGGGGCCGGTTTCGAGTCGGACAGGTTCTGCTTCGGCATGAATGATCGAGGCGTTAAGTCCAGCTCCCCAGAGGCCGCATCCGTGCTTGGGGTCATTGTTGAATCGGTCGGGTCCGTAAACGCCAATCTTGATGGTCGAGGTGGTGGGTTGAAACGGGAGAATGCTCGACATGGGATTCCTTTCCCCTGGAAATGTTGGGCGATCTGCCCTCGGGATCAAAGCCAGCTGTCCTTGCTGGCCATGCGCATAGTAAACAGCTGATTTTGTAATTTGCCAAGAAAATTCCCTTAAGTTATTTATTTCAAAGGGTTTGGGTTTAGGTGATTTGCCAAGGTTTGAACCCGTTTTTTTCCCAAATGGATTCCAATCGGTCAAAAGGAGGGCTTTTGAAGGGTTCCCCCAAGCCAGGGAGCCTAAAACTTCCATTGGAGCCAGGGGAAACAGGTTTTCCTGGCATTGCAAAATCGGTTGGGTGGAGGTCCTGGCTGTTTTGTCCCAATCCACACAAACCATTGCCTGTTCCCTTCATGAGGTGGAAATTCACAGGCTTTGGAACGCCATTGTTACGGGGCAATCCGCTCACTGGGTGGTTTCCAGGCAAATGGGTATTGGTGTTGGTTCGGACCGCCCTGCAGATCGGTTCAAATTTCACCCCAAGGGGCTTGAATCGTTGAAAAAAGCCCTTGCCGAGGGTGTTGCCTATTGGATCGCCAGGCAGGATGCGGGATGTGGGCCACGGCCGTGGGACAATACCCATTCGGGAAAATCTGTCCGCCTTCAGTTGGGCCTTGAGGTCCTGGAAATCCTGAGTGGTTTGGTTCAGGGAAAGTTGTCATCCCTTTCCGGAAACCCGGACCTTGGCTGCCAGGATTGCAAAGCCTTGGGAAATCAAATTGTGTCATGGATCATCGGGGATTGGGCGATTGTTCATGCCCCAGTTTTTTTGGCACCGTTGGCCAGGAATGTTTTTCCTGCGACTTGTCTGATTTGGGCCGCATGCCATCCCCGGGCACTCGGTTTTCTTCCCGTAGATCCCCCCGGGGGATCCCCAATTCCGGAGATCCCGCCGAATTCGTTGGGCGATGGACTATTCCTGAAACAAATGGATGACTCAAGGTCAATGATGTTGGGGTTGCTTTCGTTTTTGGAAGGGGCCTTGGCCACAAGGCTCCAACGGGCGTGGCGAGTGCACCACAAAGCATTAAAAGAAGCCACAACCTTATCCAGAATCGAGGAAAGGGCTCGATGGGCGCGACAAACCTGGCCGGTTTGGGAGTTGTTGTTTGCCCGGGAAAGAGTCGGCACCTGGCTGGAAAAGCTTATGAGGTGGGTGGGAGAAATTTTGGAACCCATGGATGGTGTTGAGGGAGCCTTTGCGGAAGGGATCGACTGGAAAGGGGCCACTCTTGCCGAGAGGCAGGCTCTTAGGCGCGATGCGTTTTTGGCCCTAAGGGTCGGGGCGAGCCTGACCCAAAAATATGAGGATTCTCTTGGGGTCGGCTACCTCGATGAGACCTACGATGATGCTCAGGGGTATTTGCGACAGTTCCGTGATGCCGGGGGAGCCCCCTGGAAGGGGCTCGTCCCCTTGTTTGTGCGTGAGCTTTCCCCAATGGAGGCGCCCGCCGCGATTTCCAAAAACGAACCGGATAACCAGTCCACCAGCGGGGAAGATCGATGAGCAGGGCATACCGCATAGAAGTGAAGGAGGCCCTGGAGATCAAAGTCGCCGCCCAGGATAGGGTCGAGTCGTCGATTTCCATGCTTGGGCTGCTTCCTCCCGAACGGATGGCCAGGCTATTGGCTGAGGAACTGGCTGCGGAAGGGTTTGAGGCGAAGGATTGCCACCTGGAAAAAAAGACCAAAGCGGCGGATGGAACCGATCTGGTCGTTTCGATCGATCCCCTGGTTGGGAAGGTGGTTGTGGAGACTGCCGCCCAGCGCGAGAAGACCTTTAGGGGATTGCGATCGGGGGTGGTCCTTGACGATGAGAATCTCGCCCGGCAGGAGCAAAAGCGATTGCAAAACCTTGTCCTTGAGGATTGCAAAACGGAGGAGGGGCGTGAGCGGGCCAAGGCCCAAAAGGCGGCGACCAATTTGCTTGAGGGGAGTCTGCCGGCCCTGCGTGAAGTGATTGACAGGGTGGTTCACCGGGTCAGCGTGCGGGCCTTGCGTGAAAAAGCATCACAAATGGGTCAAATTCGATCCATTGATGAGGATCCCGAACAGAAGCGCATGACCATCGTACTTGAGGTTTGATTAGGTTTCCCATGCCCCCAACCCCAAAGATTGCCGAAGAAGTGACACCCCTTGACGCCGTGGAGGCGGCATTTGGGGAGTTGCTCGCCGATGCGGCGCGCCGCCTCCGTTCGGGAATGCCCGTTTTGGTGGAATGCGACAAGGATATGACGGTTTTCGTCTACAAGATCCTGCGCGACCGCCTGAAAAAGGACGGCGTGGGCTGCATTTATCTTGATGGGCAGGACCGCAAATCCGAAGCCTCGGGGGAATCCAGCGGACAATCGCGATCGCTCATGGATTCGATCGTGGGCCAGTTGCGGGAGGCGGTTCGCGGGCTTGTCGATGGCAAGGTCGTCGTATTGCCGCACCTGGACCTTCTTACCGTCAGTCAGCAGGACCTGACGACCCAGGGGCGTGAGGTCGTGCCCCTTCTTCACGAAAATCCGGAATTGGTTTGGCTGGGATTCAACG
>CAWUOD010000310.1:0-4664 GCA_963923115.1 uncultured Singulisphaera sp. | reverse complement strand
GAATTCAACTTCGAGGAAATGGTGGATGGCAAGGATAATGAAAAATACCAATGGATGAACTCCTCCTGGGCCTACGCCGCTCGTGTAACCGATGCGTTCGCCAAGGATGGCTGGTTCATGCGCACGAGGGGTGTTGAAGGCGGCGGCAAGGTCGAGGGGCTCCCCGTCCACACCTTCCCCACCGACGATGGCGATGTCGCCATGAAAACCCCGACCGAAATCGCCATTTCGGATCGTCGCGAATTCGAATTGTCCAACCTTGGCTTCATGCCCTTGCTTCACAGCAAAAACCGCGATTTCGCGGTCTTCATGGGTAGCCAATCGTGCCAAAAGCCGAAAACCTATTTCGATCCCGCGGCCAACGCCAACGCCGAGTTGTCCACAAAAACCAACTACCTCCTGAGCGTCTCCCGATTTGCCCATTACCTCAAGGTCATGGCGCGGGACAAAATCGGATCCTTCATGGAAGTGTCCGATTGCGAAAAATGGCTCAACCAATGGATCAACAACTATGTTGTTGGCAACCCGGAAAGCGTCAGCGACGCCGTCAAGGCCCAAAGACCTCTGGCCGCCGCCGAAGTGCGCGTGGAAGAAGTCAAAGGCAAACCAGGCTGGTACAACGCAGTGGCCTACTTGCGTCCACACTTCCAATTGGAAGCCTTGGCCTCAAGTATGCGGCTTGTCGCGGAAATCCCCAAAAAGGGTTAGTCCGAAATCCGTTCTGGTTCGTATATCCCATTGGATCATCCGGAGAAACCACCAAGGCGATCCAATGGGAATTCCGGTGGCAAAAGATCGTAAATCCTTACAGATCAGAAACTACCAACTTTTTTGTTTTATTTGATACTTCAGGAGGCGCACAATGGCTCAGTCAGCAAACCAGGGAAACATCCAAATCTATTTGACCATTCCAGGCGTGAAAGGCGAATCCACTTCCACCCAATACGCCGGTCAAATCGAATGCACGACTTTTCGCACGGCGGTAAAAAACCAATCCAGCGTTTCCTCGGGAACCACCGGATCGGGTGCTGGTCGCGCGGTATTTGAGGAAATCGTGCTGGTGGCCCCCATCAACGCCGCTTCACCAACCCTGATGCAGGCTTGCGCGGCGGGAACCCACTACTCAAACGCCACCATCACCTTTGTCAAAGCGGGTGGCAGCTCCTCGGCGGTCTACCTGACCATCAAGCTTAGCAATGTCTTCATCACCGGTTTCAGCAGCATCTACGGTCCCACCAATCCCGAAGACGCCAGCAGCCCGCTGATCCACGCTGATCAATACCGTCTTTCCTTCGGCCAGATCAGCTACACCTACAACCAGCAAACCGCCAGCGGCACCCAGGGCGCCGCCTATGCCGGATCTTTCAATCTCCAGACAATGGCGATTCAGTAAGCCTCAAAAGGCACCGGTGTCTTGCGCGGGGCAAACCTTGTTTGCCCCGGCTCCCCGGGTCCTGATCGGCCCGGGTTTTTTTTTCTACAAGGGGTTGAGGCCATGGCGGAAGCGGGGCAACTTTTCCGGACGGGACATCTGGCCGAGGCGCTTGCCGCGCAGATCGAAGTTGTCCGCTCCAAACCATCCGATCAGCCGGCTCGTCTTTTTCTTTTTGAGCTGCTCTCCTTTTCGGGGGATTGGGACCGGGCGGCCAAACACATCGACGCGTTGACCCTGGACAATCCCGACCTGCAACTTGCGGCCGCCAATTTCCGAAATTGCCTCGCCTCCGAAAAACTCCGTTCAAAGATCCTTGAGGGAGGCATCCCTGATTTCTTTATGGATCCAACCCCTGGAACCAAATCCAGGCTGGAGGCCCTCGCGGCTTTCGCCAAAGGGGACAAAGCGGAATTCGCCACAAAGTTAAATCAGTCCAATGATGCGATTCCAAACCTGAATGGAACGCTCAATGGCAAGGCCTTTGACTTCCTGCGGGATGCCGACGACCTCTTCGCTGGGGTACTGGAGGTCTTCGCCAAGGGAAACTATTATTGGGTGCCGCTGGACCAGGTCGCCTCGCTGGCCATGAATCCTCCCAAATCTCCCCGTGATCTTTTATGGGTCGGGGCCAACATGACCCTGGTGGATGGCTCCACCGGGCCTGTCTATCTCCCCGGACTCTATCTGGGTAGTCCCGGCCACGGGCTGGAAACCGTGAAAATCGGCCGGGAACGCGACTGGATGCCGATTGATCCGCAAACACCAAACCTTATGCGGGGCTTTGGCCCCCGCGTCTATCTCGCCGGGGATGATGAAGTCAATCTGGCGGAATTCCGTGAATTGATCATCAACTCCTGAGTAAAAAACCCCGGTTCTGGCCCCGTTCGGCCAAACCCGGGCGACAAAGCGACGGGACAAAGCTGGATACGAAATGGATAATCCCGATCTGAGAAAATTGGGTTTGATGCCTTCGGTCCTTGACAGGATCATCGAACCGGAATCGCTAGGCACCAAAAGCGATCCCGGTTTCTCCCTGCCCGACCTTGTCTCCTCGGTTCGCCGCGACCTGGAAGAACTTTTGAACACCCGACAGAACCAGGATCCGGAAATCGACGCATATCCCCTTTTGGCGCAATCGGTTTACCGATTCGGATTACCCGAGGTGGTCACTCTCAAAGCGACCTCCCAGGATGACCGTCATAAAATCGCGAAACTCATCGAGCGGGCAATCCTCCTGCACGAGCCTCGATTGACCAATGTCCGGGCCACCCTGGTGGAGAACGAAAAAATCGCGTGGAACAGCACGCTTAATTACCGGATTGAAGCGAAATTAAGACTCGAACCCGCTCCACAATTGGTTTTTGAAACACTTCTGGAATTCGCGACAGGTCAAACCCGGGTTGGGGAGGCCAGCATCCTTTGAGCCGGGAACTTTACCCTTTTTATGAACGGGAACTCGGTTTCCTGCGGCAAATGTCGCGGGATTTCGCCGCCCGCTATCCGTCCACCGCCGGACGCCTGCTCCTTGAGGCCAATCGCAGCGCCGATCCCCATGTTGAAAGACTGCTACAGGGGTTCGCCCTCATAGCCGCGCGCATTCAGCATCGCCTCGATGATGAGTTTCCCGAACTAACGGATGGCATTCTCAACCAGTTGTATCCACATTTCATGGCCCCGATCCCCTCGGTTGCCATTTTGCAATTCGACCACGATCACACGCGCTCCTCCACCAATAGTGTTTTCCGATTGCCTCGCGGAGCCATGTTGCGCACCCAGCCTGTCAATAATCTGGCTTGCCGGTTTCGTACTTGTTTCGATTTGGATCTTGCGCCGATTCGCATTTCCGAATCCCAGTGCCTTGTGCCCCCCTTTCCCCAGGCAATTCGTGCCCCTAGTGGAACCGCGGCGGTTTTGCGAATCCGGCTTGAAGCCACCGGAAATCAAAGACTTTCCTCGATTCCCCTCGAATCGCTCCGGGTGTTTCTGAATTCCGATAGTCAGTTGGCGCCGATCCTCTACGAGGCGGTCCTAAATGATGCATTTGCGGCGTCGGTGATGGCACCGGGCTCTGAGAAAAATGGCCCCTCCTTCCTGTCAGGACGCCCACCCATCCAACCAGCCGGGCTGGATCCTGAAGAAGCGTTATTCCCTTTCCCAAAAGCCTCCCCGCCAGGTTTTCGGCTTTTGACCGAGTTTTTCGCCTGCCCGGCCAAGTTTCATTTCTTCCGCTTTTGTCAGCTACCACAATGGCTGAACATCCCTGGCCAACCTTTGGACAGATTCGCGGACATTTATCTCTACCTTTCCAAAACCTCAACCCTGCTGGAACAGGGTATTGATGAACGGACTTTTCGCCTGGGCTGCACCCCGGTTGTCAATTTGTTCCCAAGAACCGCCGAGCCCGTCGTGGTCGACCGGACCCGCTCGGAATATCCGATCGTTCCCGATGTGGCCAATCCCCAGGGCATGGAGGTTTGGTCGATCGAATCGGTCGAGGGGACGGTTGGAAACAACGAGACAGCACACATTTACCACCCATTTTATTCTTTCAATCGAGGGGTGGGCCCGCGGGATCGCAAAGCGCTGTGGCAGTTGTCGCGACGCCCCTCCCAGCTCATGGATGATCCGGGTAGCGATGTTTTCCTCCGGCTTGTCGATCTCGATTTTCAGGATTCGATAGCCGATGACAAAGTCCTGGTTGTCAAAACACTCTGCACCAACCGCCAATTACCCGAACAGTTGCAAAAACTTGGGGAACGGACCCGCTTTGATCTCGAGGCGGCGGCGCCTGTATCACGGATCAATGTCCTTCGCCCCCCCTCGCTTCCCCTTCGTCGGGCCCTTCGGCGGGATGGCTTTTGGAGATTGGTTTCCCATCTCAACCTGAATCATATCGCCTTGACCGATCCGGAAAGAGGCAAAGACGCCCTCCGGGAAATACTCTCCCTTTACGACCCCACCAGGGAATCCGAATCGACCTCGGATGGGGTGGCGGCAAACCGTCTGGCATGCGAGGGTCTGGTCGCGTTTTCCGGTCGGACGGTCACGGCGCGAATGGGCGGTCCGTTCCAGGGGGCGATCGTCCGGGGCACGGAGCTGACACTCGAACTGGACCGCGACAAATTCAACGGTGTCGGAACATTCCTCTTCGCCACGGTTCTCGAACGCTTTTTTGGACTATACAGCTCGATCAATAGTTTTTCACGATTAATCCTGCGTGAACACCGCG
>CAWUOD010000309.1:0-4684 GCA_963923115.1 uncultured Singulisphaera sp. | reverse complement strand
CGGGGGGCAACGCGGGCCTTTACCCGATTTATCCCACCGGATCCAATCCGAATTACATCGTCAATCTTGTACCTTCCACGCTGACCGTCAATCCGGCACCGCTCTACATTATCGCCGACAATAAGACGGTTGTCCGCAATGTGGATTCGATGCCTGCTTTGACATGGCATGCCGAGGGTTTCAAGAATGGCGATACGGCGGCGATCCTGCCCGGTAAGCCCCTGTTGCAAACCATCGCGACGCCAGCCTCGGAACTGGGAACCTATGCCATTGATGTGTCATGGAATGTTTCGGCAGTCAATTATTCGATTGTTGGTGCTCCCGGAGTTTTCACCGTCGCCCCGGTCACCAAGACCGTGATTCCCGTTGGTTCCACACCGGTTATCGTGCCCGCGGTGATTCCCGGAACGGGATTGCTTGTTTATGGAAGCGACAACAAGCTGATCGCCACGCTTAATCCATATCCCGGATACCGCGGACCGATTTCCACCGTTGTCGCCGATCTTGATGGCGATGGCGTGATGGATATCACGACCGCCCCGGGCGCGGGATACGCCCCACTTGTGAAAAGCTATAGCGGCCGAACACTGGGACAGATCGGCTCCTTTGCGGCATATGCGACCAATTTCATGGGTGGTGTGACCCTTTCCATCGGAGACCTCACAGGCGATGGGAAAAAGGAGATCATCACCGGCACCGGCCAGGGCTCGGCTCCCCATGTGAAGGCTTTCACCTCAAACGGGTCGACGGTTGCCAGTTTCTTTGCCTATGACCAGAATTTCACACGGGGCGTGAATGTTTGTGTCGGCGATGTGAATGGTGATGCGAAATCGGAAATCATCACCTCTCCAAACGCGGGAGGCGGGCCCAATGTGAAAGTGTTCGGTGGCAACGGCAAACAACAGTCCAGCTTCTTTGCCTATGCCCCGAACTTCACCGGTGGTTTGACACTTTCAACAGGCGACATCAACGGCGATGGCACCGAGGAAATCATCACAGTGGGTGGGCCGGGAGCCAGCTCGGTTCTGAGGGTCTTTAACGGGGTCGGAACCAAGCTCAACGAATGGATTCCCAACAACGCCTTCTCCGGCGTGACCCGGATCTTGACCGTCGACCTTAATCGGGATGGAACCGCCGAGATTGTCACGGCGATGGGATCACCCGGTGGTCCCGTTATCAAGGCTTTTGACGGATCGGGGCAGTCCACCGGCCAGGCTGTCGCCTACGCTTTTGGCTACACCGGAGGCGTGAACATCCAGGCGGTCACCTCCAAATCGGGCTTGGGCTGGGATGTGGTCACCACTCCCGCCTCCCCGGCGGTGAAATCCGAGGTCAAGCGTTTCGCCTCGAATCGATTGGCTTTTGTCGATTCGTTCTTTGCGGGGTATTCGGGTCCTCAAAGACTCTAAAAGGATTTTTGCCGAAAGCCATTGGGAATACTCAAAGAAAGGACCGGGACAGGGGGGGATGGGTCATTCTCCCTGTTTTCCTGGTCTTTTTATTTCGTTAACAGGATAAGCCATGTCATACATTCCCGGATTCTTCATTTCCCTGTTCGAAAAAAAGTCCAATAAGGGGCCGGCCAAAAAAAACGCATGTTTTTCATCACCCAAACTGGAGGTGCTCGAGGCCCGGACGGTTCCCAAAGCGCCGGGTGTTCTAAATCCCATGCTGCCGGTGGGAGTCACCCCAATCGTTTTATCGCCTGTTGGAAGTGCCACCGGCGTTCAGGTTTTGGGGGCGGATGACAGTGAGTTGGCGAGACTTGACCCCTATCCCGGATATCGGGGACCCATTTTGACTGCTGTGGCGGATGTCAATGGGGACAGGGTCATGGACATCATCACCGCTCCCGGAGGCAACGGTTACCCATCCATCGTAAAGGTCTTTAACGGGGCCAATCTCAATACATTGTTGGGTAATTTTTGCGCCTATGCCCCCAACTATCTCGGGGGGGTGAGTCTTGCGGTTGGTGATTTGAACGGCGATCGCCTCCCCGAAATCATCACCGGGACAAGTGCGGGACAAGCACCCCATGTCAAAGCGTTCAACTATGCGGGCGGCCAGATGGCCAGCTTCTTCGCGTACGCATCGACTTATCTGGGTGGGGTAAATGTTGCCGTGGGTGATCTGGATGGTGACCTGAAGGGGGAGATCATCACTTCGGCCAACGGTACACCCCATGTGAAAGCGTTCAAACCCAACAGCACGCAGGTTTCCAGCTTTTACGCTTATGCGTCCACCTATACGGGGCCAATGACCGTCACAGCGGGGGATCTCAATGCGGATCTGAAATATGAAATCATCACGGCAGGCGGGCCCGGACCCAGCACCGTGATCCGGACCTTCAATAAGGGTGGGGTGAAACTTTCCGAATGGGTTCCCAACGCCGGTTTTAGCGGGGTGACAAGACTCATCGCCAAGGACATTGACGCCGACAACAAGGCCGAGATCATCACTTCGATGACTGCCCCCGGAGGCCCTTTTGTCAAGATATTTGCCGGCAATAGCGTGGAGCTGCGCAATGGACTGGTCTATCCGTTTGGGAATATGCTCGGAGTGAATATTTCCCTCGCCTCACCCAAAACCGGCACGGGCTGGAACATCATTGTCGCGCCTGCCAGCGCCACAATGGGGGCCACGCCCCAGGTCAAACGCTTTGCCGCCACCAACCTGAACACCGCCCTCACGACTTATGATGTGCCCGATGCCGATTTCAATCAGGGGATTGTGCTCGGTGTAAACTGATTTTCCCCTTCATCGGTTTTGCGAAGCATTCGTTTTCTGTGTGCGTAGTTTTTTTCCTCTCCCCGTTTTGGGGGTGTATCGACGGGCATTGGGGCCACCCTGGCTCCAAACCCCATTGCTCTTGTGTTCCATTTCACCAAGAATGTAGGAAGGTCCAGACAACCGGTTAGGAAACAGCCCTTGGAAGAGCATGCCCTGGTTCCGCAAGTGGAATCCAAAGTTCGAGACCCGATTGTCCTCGTGCATGGACTTTTTGGTTTTGATAAAATTAAACTCGGAAACTGGAGCGTGGCGGAATATTTCCGGGGTATCCCCGAAGCACTCACGGCGGCCGGAAATCGGGTTTTTGTCGCGCGACTTTCGCCGGTGGGCTGTATCGCCAAGCGGGCCAGTCAACTAAGCGACTTTCTCAAGGCGAATGTCGGAATTGAGCCGGTCCACATTTTTGCCCATTCGATGGGGGGGCTCGACAGCCGTTACCTGATTTCCCAAATGGGAGGGGCCGACCGGGTTTTAAGCCTTACCACGCTGGGAACTCCCCACAGAGGCTCCTGCATCGCGGATCTGGCCCTTGGGATCCTTCCAACCAGCGCCAGTCTCCAGCAATTTTTCCGGGGCTTCGGTCTGGATATAAACGCGGTCCATGACCTTTCCCAAGCCAGTGCTTCGGAGTTCAACCTGGCCAATCCTGATGCGCCGGGTGTTTTCTATCGTTCGGTTATGGGGGCTTTTGATCCGGAGTGGACCGGACGGATGCGGCTTTTGCCCCATCGGTACCTGACAATACCCCTGCTTACGGCCCGGGAGGGGCCTAATGATGGAATGGTTTCCGTTGAATCCGCCCGTTGGGGTTCCGTTCAGGAGGAGTGGAAGGGCGACCACTTCAACCTGGTAAACTGGAATGTCCGGGACAAGGAAACCGATGGAATCCATCCCGATCGCCGCCCCGACTATCTCAGGCTTGTTCAGGATCTCGCAAAACGGGGCTTTTGACGCCCCGGTGATCCGCCCGGTTCCAATTAAGGCGGCCCTGACGGTCAAACCGGGCATACCTTCGGACTTTTCCCTGCCGAAATCCCTTTTGATGGAGAAAATTGGGTATAGTTTCGCAGGGGAAAGGGAATGCCCACAGGAGACGCTCCCGTGATGCCAGTCCTATTCGCCAGTCCCACCACCGATCTCCTTTTGACCGGTGCAATTCTGGCTTTGGTGCTCATGGCGGCCGCAATTCTGATCGCCTTGATGGGGCGTTGGACCAAATCCACTGCCCATTGTGACCTTACGGACCCCCATGAAGAGATGACCCGGTACCGCCTAATGCGTGATCGGGGGCAAATCAGTGATGAGGAGTACGAAAGGGTCCGCTTGGTGATGCAATCCCAAATCCGCAAACAACTTGGGGAAAACCCAACCCAGGCGGATCTTGAGCGCGCGGCACTTTGGCTCACACCCATCCCCCCCGATTCCGGCACAATGGGCGACCTATCAGCGGCTCCACCGCCTGGGCAAAACCCTCCCCCGGAATCAAAAACCTGACTTTCGCTGGCAGGCGATTTGGTGTAGCCTCGTCAGGGAATATCAGATATTGCACGAATACTTCCTTTCCTCCCGGGGATTCCCCCGGTGGTGTGGTGCGCAGGAGCGAGCATGGCGAATAAAGACTCGGGACAGGGCAACGGCAAGAAACCCTCCAGCAGCACGCCAAAAAACCGAAATGCCAACTGCTCCTTCTGCCGGAAGTCCTATCGGGACATCGGTCCTCTCGTTGAGGGACCAGGCGATGTCTATATCTGCGGCGAATGCATCGAGCTCTGCCAGTCGATCATCGACCAGGAAAAGCGTCGCCGTGGCGGCAAGGGTGGCATCACCAATGTGCCCACACCCCGCTCGATCAACGACAAGCTCGATGGATATGTGATCGGACAAAAGCGGGCCA
>CAWUOD010000308.1:0-4719 GCA_963923115.1 uncultured Singulisphaera sp. | reverse complement strand
AAAACCCACATTCGACCTCAAAATCAAGGTGTTTGAAGGGTTTTGCGGGGACGACGAATTAAAAGTGAACGCATAAATTATGCGCGCAAATATTTGTCTTTCATCCCGAGGCATGGAAAATGAAAATTATCCTTTATCCAGTTAAGCCAAAATTCCTTGAACCACCTCGCCAGCGACATCGGTTAATCGGAAATCCCGCCCCGAATTTCGATAGGTCAGTTTCAGGTGATCCATGCCCAAAAGGTGAAGAATTGTTGCGTGAAAATCGTGCACATGAACTGGATGGTCTACGGACCTTACCCCATATTCATCGGTGCCTCCGTAAACAGTCCCTGGTTTTATTCCCGCTCCCGCCATCCAGGACGAGAAGGCCCAGGGATGATGTTCCCGCCCAGGGGCGTCCGCCGTGTTGTTGAAAGGGGTCCGGCCAAACTCTGTTGTCCAAACAACCAATGTTTCCTCCAACATACCCCGTTGCGCCAGATCATCCATCAAGGCGGCCAAAGGCTTATCCACCTGTAAAGCCAAACGCTCATGATCTTTCATGTCACCGTGGCTATCCCAATTTCCGGAACTCCCTGTGTGAATGAGTTCAACAAATCTTACTCCCCGTTCGACCAATCTTCGTGCCTGCAGGCATTGCCAGGCGAAGGCATTGGTCGGTTCCGCGCCAAGGCCATAAGCCATTTTGGTGGTGTTGGTTTCCCGGGAAAGATCAAAGGCTTCAGGTGCATCGATTTGCATTCCAAAAGCCGTTTCAAAACTTTTGCTTCGGGCGGTCAGTTGGGGGTCGCTGGACCTGGCCGCTTCGTGCCTTTTATCGCGTTTGGCAAGCAAGGCCAATTCCGCGATCTGCTTATTTTTGGGTATTCTGGGTGTCAAATCAGGTATTGGTTCGGTCATTGATGCAACCCGAGTTCCCTGGTTTTTTCCCGGAAGAAAATCGGAACTCCACAGTTGGGTCCCCGCATAAGGATCTTGTGGTGCGAGGACCATGAACGAGGGGAGGTTATTGTTAAGGGTCCCCAGGCCGTAACTCACCCAGCTACCCATGCTTGGGCGGCCCTGATTAAATGAGCCTGTATGCATTCCAAGGGTGGCGTTGTAGTGATTGGAATGGTCCGTGTGCATGGAACGAATTAGGGCAATCCGGTCCATTCCCCTGGCCAAATTTGGAAAAAGGGCGCTGACTGGAATTCCGGCCTTGTTGGGAGAACTGAAAGGCAAGGTGGTTCGTTTGAGGAAGATTTTTTCGTAGCCGGGACGATCCTTGATTTCCGGATGGTCGAGTTTGATTTGTTTGCCATGGTCGCGATTTAATGCTGGTTTGGGATCAAATGTGTCAAGGTGGGAAACGCCCCCGGAAAAAAAGACAAATATAATATTTTTTGCTTTTGCGGGCCTATGAGGAATTGGTATCGGATTTTGATTTGCCGAATTGGAATTTGCATTTAGTTGACCCGATGTGAGATGGCCAATTATTCCCTGGAAAAGAGGCGAGCCGACAACCATGGATTGGATAAAAGACCGTCTTTGATGGAAACCACTCATGGGAAATTCCTAATCACGAAAAATGAATTCATTGGAAGACATGATTACCCTTGCCAAGCCAACCCATTCGGATGAATCCATATTGGTCGGTGCGTCCTCCAAATCCTCCCTGGTTGCACCACGGGCAAGCAGGAGTCGGCACAATCTGTCCATTCGTTGTCCAGGGGATTCCAAGGGTAATTTTGATACCAGGGATTTTGCCCTTTCTTCAACAAAAGGATTATTTAAATACCAAAGAGCTTGCGGAGGGGCGGTGGTAAGTTGGCGGGTTCCGGTGCTGCTGTTGGGATCAGCCCCGTCAAATAGTCCAAGAAACGGGTGCCGTTGGATGCGCTGGACCATTAGAAAAGCGCTTCGTTTTTTGTGGTCATAATTGGCGCGGAAAGGTCCATGCTGGGTGAAACCCCAGGAAGATTCTCCGGGGAAAGGATGGGATTGACCATCGGTTGAATCCAGATCACCAGATGCCAGAAGGAGCGAATCACGGATTTCCTCCGCGGAGAGTCGCAGTCTGGAATACCTGCCAAGCCAACGATTATCCGGGTCTTTTTCCAAAAGGCCTGGTGGAGCGAAGGATGATCTTTGCCATGCTTTTGAGGAAAGTATCAACCTGTGAAGGGATTTGGTGGAGCCGCCATTTGATAAAAAATGGTCCACAAGCGAATCCAGCAATTCGGGGTGGCTTGGCAAGTCGCCGCGCAAGCCAAAATCGTTTGTTGTCCGAACGATTCCATTGCCAAAATGCGCCTGCCAAATCCGGTTTACATAGACACGATAAGTTAGTGGATTTTTGGAATCCGTTAGCCATGATGCCAATTCCAGTCGGCCGGATTCTTTTGGATTGGCCAACTTTTGGGAGCCTAACAGGCTTAAATTATGTCTCTGAACCGGATTTCCCCGGTCCTTGGGATTTCCACGCTTTTGGAGTTGGGCGTCATGAGGATCACCCTCGGTGACCGCATATAGCAAAGGCGTCGATTTTTTGAGATCATCCAATGATTTTTGCAGCTTTATCAGGTCGGAACCGGATTTTTCAAACCGGTCAAATTCCGCTTGGCCGCCCCGTAATATCCGAATTTCGCCAATTACTCCGTCGGTTCCACCCGGGTCCATATCAGCCAAATGGCAATCCACTGAGAGCCGTCCTGATTCAGGAATGGGAAGTGCCAACCCTACAGGTCCCCCCTGTCCGGGATGAACACCAAGACTGGTTTTTGGTTGTTTGACTGTAATAAAAGAAATTGGAGCGGAGTTTGTATTTACAAAAACAGATGGGACATCCCCTTTGGCTGTCCAGACATCGAGCCCTTTTGTGTTTACTCCATCTTTTTGGAAGGTATCCATTCTTTTCGGATAGGTTTGAAGGTCCAGTGGAATCCATCCGGAAGCCGGCCTTGCCTGATTTTGGAGTGCCGCCTGAAGGAGATCCTTCGTTGCGTCCCAGACTTTTAAGCCTGCCGTTCCTGTCAAATTAGCTTTAATTTGCACAAGTGTGGAATCTGCCCCATGGTTTGTCCCGGGCAAAACCGACAGGAGCAAGATGTCGCCTTTCTCCACCTGGATATCACGAATTTCGGGAAGCTTTACCTCGCCACGATTGGGCATAACGGCCATGGAAAGGGGTTTGGATTTCGAAAGGGCCCTGGTCCAAGTCATGGCATGGTCGTTTGAATCCCTGCCAAGTTTTTCCAATAGGGATTCTTTCTGAAGTATTTGATCTTTTATTTCCTTTGAGGTGACACGAACCAATTCGGCTGGATTTTTTCGTTTTTCACATCCCGGCATCGGAAATTTTGTGCTTTCCAAAATTCCATATATCGCATAATAGTCCTCATTGCTAATCGGATCATACTTATGATCATGACATCGGGCGCAAGCCAGGCCCAAGCCTAGAACTGATTTGCCCAAAGTATCAATTGTGTCTTCAAGGGTTAGGTAGTGATCATCCAATACATCAAAACCAAAACGCCGTGCGATAGCCAAATAACCTGTGGCGGTTGTTGATTCTTCCATCTCCTTTTGTGTTAGACCGGATTTTTGCGCAAGGATATCCCCGGCAATTTGTTTTTGCAAAAACAATTGGTAAGGAATGTCGTCTCGATAAGACTGAATCACCCAATTGCGATACCGCCATGCCTGAGGCACAGGAAAATCGGCGGTTTCTCCCGCGGTGTCCGCATAACGAACGACATCAAGCCACATCCGTCCCCATCGTACGCCATACCCGGGATGAGCCAGGTAATAATCCAATGCTTTGGAAAACCATGTTGAGTCTGGTAGTTTTGAGAACCGTTCCAGTTCTTCGATTGTTGGAGGGAGTCCTATTAGGTCGAATGCCATCCTCCGAAGAAGTACATCCCGTGAGGCGGGTCCCACAGGCGTTATCTCTTTGGTTGCGAGTTTTTTGTCAACCCAAAAATCCACCGGATTCAATCCCGCCGGGAGGGAAGGTTTGGATAATGGTTCGAACGCCCAATGTTTTTTGCCAGAAAGATTTTCCCTTTGGGAGGGCCAAACAGCACCCGATTTAATCCATGCTTCAATAGACGCAATTTCCTGGGGGGATAAATCCTCATCCGGGGGCATTGCCTTTACATCGTTTTCTCTTCGCACAACCTTGAGGAGCCTGGAACTAAAGGAGACTGTGGGGAAATTGATGGCCCATTTTTACCGCCTTTTGCCAACGCTTGGGAACTGTCCAGCCTGACACCGCCTGATTGTTTGTCCGGTCCATGGCAGCGTATGCATTTTTCGATAAAAAGAGGGCGTATTTGCGATTCAAAAAGGGAGTCATCCCCCCTTAGAAGATTAACATTTGAGCTGAAAAATAAATCAATCAAACCCAAGGCAATTAAAGCCCTTGAAGGAAGAAGTTTGGAAAGCGTGAAATTCGCCATGAATGATCCATGCCTTGTGGTGAGGCAGAGGCTTTTCGGGTGAGATGACATTATCCTACGCCCGGGAAGGATTTGCATCAATCTGAATTATCTCCCACAAGCCTTGCAGGAGTGTCTAAAATTGCCAAAATTTCAGTAACCTACCCCAGCTCACCCGCCTGCCCTTTTTGGAGAGTGTTCCATGGCACTATCTGCCGCAACATGGCTTCGTTTGATGTCCATTTCCCTCTTGGCCTGCCTGGTCGGAAATTCTTTTGTTTTGGGGGCGGAT
>CAWUOD010000307.1:0-4720 GCA_963923115.1 uncultured Singulisphaera sp. | reverse complement strand
AGCATGGTTTCGAAATGGCCAAAGAGGTTCATCCGCTCGGCGGTGCTGGAACCAACCAGAGCCACCCGCTCGTTCTTCTGGAATTCGAGAGGGAGGGTGCTGGGGGCCAATGGCGCTTTTGTGGGGCGTGGACCCGGCTTGAGCAGTTCTTCCGCTTTGCTCACGGGACGGGGAGCCGCTTTGCCCTTGTCGGATTTCTTGGCCTTGGCCGGTTTTGTGTCCTGCGAAAGGGCATCTGAACCGCCCACATATGCGATCGACCCCAAAAGGCCGGTCAGGACCAGACCCCGCAGGATTTGGGGCAATCGGGAAACGGAGGCCATCGTTGTCTCCAGCATCATTAAAAGAGGGAGGGCCAGCAAGGGTGGCTGGTTTGGTACGGAAAAAACCAAGGTTTATTGTAATGATCCCGGGGACTTTTAGCGTGGGTGATTTTTCAGGAAAAAAGGGCCCATGGCGGGAAAGGGTCAAGGTCGCATGTTTTGAAATCGAAGGCCTGTCCTGTTGGTTTTGGACAATGGATCGCGAACCACCCCATTCCCATACAAAGCGACATGGGGAATGGGAGATTCTGGTGAGATTTACCGAGCAAGGCGCCTCGATGTTCGAAGTCAAATGGTGAGCCCCCACCCAAAAGCAAAGTCCTCAAGGCCCTTGCGAATGCGCCGGATGGCCTTGCTTGAGAAGTGGGAGAAAGCGGTGGACAAACTTCCCCCTTTAAGGGGACTTCCCCAGGAGGTCCTGAGATCCTTTGAAGTGGATCCGGATGGTTCCTTTGTTCGCCGTCCGGGGCCGGATATTCCTTTGGGATGGACCCAATTCCTTCAGGCGGTCAATCCCGGGGAGCTACAAAAAGTCAGACAAGAAACCGAAGGGTTCAATTCCCGTTATGGCGCCACAATCCGCAAATTGCCTGTCGAGGCGGGAATTCCCCAATCCCGATTGGTGGGCTCACCGAGCGACAGGTTCGCCGGATTGAACAGGGGAGTAATGCCGGGCCACCGCTGCGGCAATCAAAGCGTTGGCTGCGGCCCATGGTTTGGATGCAAACCACTGCATGGACCAAATTGCCAAGACCATGAATCATGAAAAGACAATGGCCTAACCCAGCCCGAAGTCCTTGAGCGTGAAGATCGAGCGGAAGACATATTTGGGTTCGAACAGTTCGCGGGCTCCCGCCTGGCGATCGACCAGACACACCACGCCGACGACTTTGGCACCCGACTCCTCGACGGCTTCGACCGCCTGTTGCGCGCTGCCGCCTGTCGTCAGAACATCATCGACAATCACGACTCGGCTTCCGGGGACAAGAACCCCTTCGACACGCTGTTTGCTGCCGTGGTCCTTGGCCTGCTTGCGGACGAAGAAACCTTCGAGGGGAAGCTTTTCGTTATAGCGGGCCACGGCAAACGCGGCGGTGAGTGGAAGGGCTCCCACCTCGAGGCCACCCGCGCCCTGGATGTCGAGATCTTTGGTCAGCTCGTGGAAGGCCTGCCCGATCAGCGAAACGGATTCGCCGTGGAACATCACCAGTTTGCTGTTGATGTAGAAGGTGCTTTTCTTGCCGGAGGCGAGGGTGAAATCACCATGGAGAATGGCGCGGGTCGCGAAAAGGTCCCGCAGCCGGTTGCGATCAAAAGACATTAGGTATCTTCCAAAGAGGAACCAAGGGCACCTTGCCCGCGGTGCGGGGCGCGATCCAAGGCCCCCCCGCCAGGCAAAAACCCTGATGGATTCTGGTCGGTTTACTTCTTGTGGAACTCTTCGGGAAGGCCCGGATTGAGTTCCAGCTTGCCATATTGATACGATTCGAGAAGCTCGCCGGCGCCATCGCCGGTCTCGGACCAACCATAAAGTTCCATGCGAACAGGAAAACCGGTGTCGGCCGCGAAGGAGATGATGGTCCGCGCGAATTCGTTCAGATCCCGGGATTCGGGATCCTGGAGGACATCCACGGTGGTGCAGGTTTTACCATCGATCTCACATTCGGTCACATGGACCTTGGTTTCAAATTCATCATCCCAGCGATCCCAGCTATTTTTGAGACGGCTCAACAGGTTTTGAAAGCCGGCCTCGTCAATTCCATGGCGACTGGTCGCGCGTGCCATCGGATCATCGAGGTTCATGGTGACAAAACCGATATTCCCCAAAAACCCGGCGGATTTCCCTTTCATCTTTTGGGGATTGCTATGGTAGCAGAACACGGCCTCCTGGCCGGTGAGGGCCTTGGGTTCTTTCCATGCCATGTGAACTTTGAATGGTTTTTGGCGAACGCTGACAACCACAGTCTGCTCGGCGCCAAGCTTGCCGTTGAGGCGCTCTTTCTTGCGCATTTCCATCCGGTACTCATCGACCTTGGCAAACTCGGCCAAAGCGCGGGCCAAAAGGTCCTGCCCCTTCATACGGTCCGCTTCATCCTCGTGATGATGGAGCGAGTCGGGAGTGGTGTGGTGGGTGGCGGGGACAAATTCCTCCTCCACCCAGATCCCCGCCCCGGAGAGGAGCGCGACCCCCAAAATGGAGCCCCATGCGGCATTCCATCCAAATCCCTTGAGGCTCCCTTGAGCGTGCCGGGTATCCTGGGTCATGGCAAAAGCCTCCAAAAAGGGGCAAGGTAAGGAGCTGGCCTCTAAAATACCCGTTCTGCGCCGGGAACTCCACGGCAAGTTTTCCTCAAGAATTCGTTAAGGCAAGCCGAATGAGCGAATCTGTTCAAATTCACACGATTGTTAGCCCGATTTTTGCGGAGAATGCGTACATCCTGTGGAAAAATGGGCAAGATGAGGCAGTTGTAGTCGACCCCGGACTCGATCCGGACGCAATTTTGGGATTTTTGCAAAAGCAAAAACTCCGGCTGACACACATCCTCAACACCCACGGACATGCCGACCACATTGCCGGAAACGAGGCTATGAAGCGGGCCTTCCCCAAAGCCCAACTGCTGATTGGGACTAAAGATGCCCCAATGTTGACCGATTCGAACCTGAATCTTTCCCAAGGGTACGGTTTTCCTCTTACCAGTCCCAAGGCGGACCGCCTTCTAAACGAAGGGGACAAGGTTTCGGGGGCGGGGATCGAATTTGATGTGCTGGATGTGCCAGGTCACAGCCCCGGTCACATTGTCTATGTCTGTCACGGTCAACCAGGCTCGGGTGAAGGAACGGTTGTCGTCGGAGGCGATGTCCTGTTTGAGGATTCCATCGGGCGGACAGATTTCCCCGGCGGAAGCCACAAGCTCCTGATAAGTGGAATCCGGACCAAACTATTTCCGCTTCCTGATAATGCAAAGGTCTTGACTGGACATGGGCCGATCACGACCATTGGCCGGGAAAAACGCCAAAACCCCTTTTTGCAATAAGGAAAAACCGAAAGTAAGCAGCCGCCCGAGTCAACGCCCAAGGCCATTGCTTTGGCTTTCTCTTTGCTTTGGATCCGTTGTTGGGCAAAATCCATGGAGCGACGAGCGGCTTTCGATTACAAAGATTGGGACCGAATGGACACCAAATCTGGAATTCATGGATTGCCATGCACCGCCATTCGTTTTTTGATCACACCGCCGATCTGGGCATTCGTATGGAAGCGTCCGACTTTGCCGGACTAATCCGCGCCTCAGCCGAGGCCCTGGCCGAGGCGATTACGGCAAACATGCCAGAGGCTCTGGCCGAGGCGACTACGGAAAACATGCCAGAGGCTCTGGCCGAGGCATCCACCGCCAAGGTGCCCGAACCACCCGCGGTTCCAGTCGTCGATCATGTCTGGGAACCGGTGGAAACCGATCCGGAATGGGTCCTTTTCGACTGGATGAAACATTGGCTGATGCGCTTTCACCTGGAACAGGAGATTCTGGTTCCGGTCGAGGTTTCCGCCCAACGGGTCGGGTGCGCCCGGATCCCCTGGGATCCGGAGGTCCATGGGCTGGGTCGCGAGGTCAAAGCGGTCACCCTTCACGGTTTTTCGGTAAAGGAGCGGGACAACGGCTGGGAGGCCATGGTGATCGTGGATATCTAGTGGGGTTCCATAGGATACCCTTGAGTGCCTCACCCCGTTTTTTTGGGAGACCCCCCACCGTGTCAAGCGGCGATCCCCGACAAGGCGACAAAATCGCCGAGTACCTCTCGCAGTTCAGCCAAAAGCGCGCGCAGATGCTCGAACAGATCCACAAGGTGATCATCGGGCAAAAACAGGTGATCGAGCAGGTTCTCGCCTCCATCTTTACCCGGGGCCATGTGCTGTTGGTGGGTGTTCCCGGCCTGGCCAAAACCCTGATGGTCCAATCGATCGCCCAGATTCTGGATGTCCAGTTCAAACGGGTCCAGTTCACCCCCGACCTGATGCCCTCCGACATCACCGGCACCACCATCCTCGATGAGCAGGACGGCAAGCGGGCCTTCCGGTTTGTCCAGGGCCCCATCTTCACCAACATCCTGCTGGCCGACGAAATCAACCGGACTCCCCCCAAGACCCAGGCATCACTCCTCCAGGCCATGCAGGAACGCGAGGTCACCGCCGGGCAGGACACATTCAAGCTTCCCGACCCGTTCTTTGTGATCGCCACCCAAAACCCGATCGAACAGGAAGGGACCTATCCCCTCCCCGAAGCCCAGCTTGACCGCTTCATGTTCACGATCAAGGTCGATTACCCTTCGCTCGAGGAAGAGAAGAAAATCCTGGCGGGAAGCACCAAAAGCGAGACACCCGAGCTTTCCAAGGTCCTTACCAT
>CAWUOD010000306.1:0-4727 GCA_963923115.1 uncultured Singulisphaera sp. | reverse complement strand
CGCAATCGGCTCTTGTTGATATCTCCATGCAAAGCCAATCCCGCCGGATTTTGCCGGCGTTCGTTCAGAACATTTTTCCAGAGATCCTGCTCTGATTTTGGAGGGATATCGTTTCGGTAGCGGGCCTCACCGCCTTCGCCGGAGTTGCTCATCCCGCCAAGGTCGTTCAGCGCGGCAGCGATGTCCTGGTGGGAGGCCCGGGTCAAGGCCCCATGACTCATTGCCGCCCCGCGGAAATGATGCTGTACCAAATCGATGCCGGATTGGACATGTTCCACGGGCAGTGGCGTTTCGGCCTCGGCCAAATTAAACAGGTCGCGCAGACAGGTCGGGGTGCGCGAACTGATCATCTTCGAGAATTCGTTGTACTCGGGGGTGGAAGGATTCTTGTTGGCAAGAGCCTCCATGTAGGCTGCTTCGCCTCCACCAATAGCGACAGGTTCCGGAGCTTTTGCCGGCTCGGCCTCGCTCATGGGCAAATTGACCGGACTTCCAGCGATGGCCGCTTTGCGAAGCGCCATCCTTACCTTCGCATTGAAGGCGTGGTAGTCGCGATTACGGCCAAGAACCTGCATATTTTCCGTTTTGGCCAAGCGGTATTTGGCATCCTCCACCAACTCCTTGAGGCCGATTCCCCCAATTCGCGAGGGGAGATCGCCCAGGAATTCCATCAGCTCCGCGCCAAAGCCCACGGCTTCGAACAGCAAAGCGCCGCGATATCCCTCCGCGGTTGTGATTCCCATTTTGGAGATCACTTTTTTGAAGGTGTCTTCCAAAGCCGCGAAAAGGTTTTCCAGACATTCCCTTGCCGAAAGGGTCCATTCCTGCTTTGTGTCCGGGTCCTTGAAGGAGAGCCCGTTGCGAATCAGGCGAAGCATCAGATAGGGGTGTACGGCATCCGCGCCGAAAGCGACCAGGCACGCGATGTCGTGGCCTTCCTGGACATCTCCCGCCTGGACCACGAGGGAGCATTTTCCACGAAGCCCCTGGCTGGACAGGTAGGTCTGGACAGCCCCAAGTGCGATAAGGCTTGGAATGGGAACCAGGCCGTCCTCAAAAGCCTCCTTGTCGGAGATACAAAGGACATTGAAGCCTTCGTGTACCGCCCGTTCCGCCTCGGATCGTAAACGGTGAAGGCTTTCCTTGAGTGCCTCCGCGCCCCCTTCAATCGGGAAGGCGGCGGAAAGGGATTTGAAACCAAGGACTTCCTGGCGGCGGATTTCCTCCACCACAGCGTCCGAAAGCACGGGCGTGGAAAGCTCAAGTTGTTTGCAGGGCAATGGTTCGCCCTTGGGCGCGACCAATGGACTGCGACCCAGGTAGCTGACAAGTGACATCGCTCCGCCTTCACGGTACGGATCGATGGGGGGATTGGTAACCTCCGCAAATGTTTGTTGCAAATACTTGAAAAGTGTCTGGTGCTGAAGGGAAAAAATGGTTAGCACCCGGTCGAAACCCATCGAGGAGAGAGGCTCCTTTTTGAGTTTTGCCATGTCTTTGACGAACACAGCCCGTTCGAATTCCCAGCCGTGGGCCTGAAGAAGATGGTCGACGGTCCAATTCCGCTTTTCCATCACATGGTGGACCTGATCCTCGATGGTGGAGGCGAAATCGAACGACTCGGGGACAAGAATCTGGTTGCGGTTGATTTCGTGGAGGCTAAGCCCCTGTTCGTTCCGGACTTCCGAGCAAATCCTGGACATGACCTGATAGCTGTCCAACCGCTCTCCGGTTGAGGTGTCCAGAACAATCATTTGGCCCGGCTGGAGCTGACCCGAGGCGGTGATGGTGCTGGTTTCAATTCCGAAAACACCTGATTCGGATCCAATATAGAGCCATCCCCGTTGGTCGGCGCACCAGCGAACCGGGCGAAGACCCATTCGGTCTACCTGGCCTATCAGGACTGAACCATCGGTATTGATCAGCCCCGCGGGGCCATCCCAGGCGCAAAGGCTCCCCATCGCCCGGCGACCCCATGTGAAGAGGTCGACGGCATCCTGTCCCCAAAGTTCTGGCTCGCCTTCCCATGCGGGTGGAACCGTAAGTCGGATGGCCCGCGCCAAACTCCAGCCTTTGTCAAGCACGAGGTGCTCGACCCATTCATCCAGACTGGCGGAGTCAGACATTCCGGGGGTGCAGATATTCCCGCCGGGGGGCAGGGGATCAAGCCCTCGGGAGTATGCGTAAACCGCATTCCGGTTTGTCTTTACGGTATTGATTTCTCCATTGTGGCACCCGTAGCGGAAAGGCTGGGCCAAGGTCCAGTTTGGGTAGGTGTTGGTCGAGTAACGCCGATGGAAAATGGCGATACCCGCTTCAAACCGGGGATTGCCAAGATCGAGGTAAAAGTTGACCAATTGGAAACTGGTCAGGAGGCCTTTGTAGGACACCAGCTTTGTTGAAAGGGATGGAACATAAATGGACAAATTTTCCGCAGAGGCGGCTTCCCTTAGGGCCAACCGTCGTCGATAAAGCTCCTTTTCCGCAGCCAATCCCCTGGGGCCAACCATGGAGGGCTTGATGCGCAAAATCAATTGATCGATCAATGGCGCCGATTCCAGGGCATCTTTGGGAATGGCTTGGGAATTGAATGGCACAGGCCGCCAGCCGACAATTTCAGCAAATCCATCAGCTGTGAGGATTTCTTCGATCAATTTACGGGAGCGGCTTAGGGTGTCCGGGTGCTTTTCCCCAAGGAAGAATACACCCACCGCCAAGGTATCCTCCTCGGTGAGATTTAGCCTCGTTCCGGCAAGGCGAACCGCTTCCTCGTAAAAGAAGGCTTTGGGCAACTGAAAGGTTACCCCCGCGCCGTCTCCCACAGAACCACAAACCCCACCCCGGTGCTCCATGGCTTTGAGTGCCAAGAGTGCGCGTTCCACCAGTTCACGGCAAGGTTTACCGTCGTGTGTGGCAATGCCTCCGATTCCGCAGGCGTCTTTTCCCACGCTATCCGAATAGAGCAATTCGCGGTCTTGTAAAATCAAACGGCCGTCGAGCATCGAAAAGTCCTAAAAGTTGGAGCCAAGGGGCGCAATCCGGATATTGAAACCATGATATCTTAAGCCTATGTCCTTTGATGGACAAGGACTTGGAGCCTCCCAACTGCCGGGAAATGCAGGGAAAAAGAAAAAAACATGGGGGCATTTGTCAAGAAATGAGGATTGTAAGGGATCGGCTGATTAAAGGATGTGATTGATGGGTGTTTTTATTGGGTAATTTAAATAAATATATTAGATTATTGTTTATTATGTGTTATTTTTTTTGAGCCTGGTTGTATTCAAAAAAAAATCAATGGTAGTGATATAAAATCTGGAATCGCTACCATTGAAAGACGCATTACGGTGGTCCGTTTCCACCGGAGCTCCATTCACCTTGCCCGGCAGTCTAACGCCTTGCCCGGCAGTCAAAATCATGGACTGGCGGGAATTTTTCGGGCGTTTTTGTCGGTTGGTGGACGATCGAGGGAAAGGTACGCGAAGAGGTCGGCCCATTCCCCTGGAGTCAGTTGCTTTTCCATACCCTCGGGCATGAGCGAGTTCGCGCTTGTTTTGAGCTCCTCGACATCCGATCTTGGGATGGTTTCAAGGACACCCCCCTGGATTTTTAGGACAACGCGCTCCTTGCTGTTTTCCACAAGGAGACCGGTAAAGATCTTTCCCTTCGCGGTGGAAACAGTTGTGGCCTGATAGCCTGTCCCAATTACCAGGCTGGGATCAAAAACATTGGATACCAATTGGTCAAAGTTGGCTCTCCCATTGGAGGTAATATCCGGGCCAACCTCCTGTCCCTGACCGTAAATTTTGTGGCATTGGGCGCACGCCTTCTGGAAAAGAGCGGGGCCAGCCAACGGGTTGCCCGGGGTTTTTCTCAGGTGTTCATTCATCTGCCTGACAACCTGTTCGCGTTCGGGATTTCTGCCTTCGCGGAGTGTCCCCCAAAGTTTCCCTACCTGTTCGGTGAGGGTAGGGTCCTTGAAGGCGATGATTTTTCGGACCGTGTTCGCGTTTAAGGCATTGGCTGGGATTTTTTTGGCAGCGATCTGCGCAAGCAGTTCCCTTGCCCAACCCGGCCGCCCGGAAAGGAGGTCAATGATTCGCGCCTGGATATCGGACGGGGTTTTGGACCATTCCCTGAGAAGTGTGCTGGCCAGATCTTTTTGATCGAGAATAGCCAGGTCCAGGACCATTCGTCCCCGTAATTCCGAAGGGCCGAGCCTGGGGTCGTTGATCCTGTCGATTACCAATTCGTTGGCGTGTTTGGCATCGTTGCGCAATAAGGCTTGAAGCGCGCGCCTTCTCAGCGATTCAGGGTTCCTGGTGTTTTCAAAAATACCACGGGCGTTTTCGATCCCTGTGGCATCTCCGAAAAGGGCCATTCCAATGATGGCTGTTTGACGAATCTCCTCTTTTTGTGTCTGGTCCTGCGAGATGGCTCGAATTTCCGGAAGGAGTTTTTTGCGAAGCTCCTCCTTTGCGGAACCGGCGAGCTCCTGGGTTTCCAGTCTCAATGCCAGGATAGCCAAAAATTGACGAAGTCCACCCTCAAGATTATTTTGGATGAGGATGTCAAGAAGTTTGTCGATCGCTTCCGGATGGAAAGGTTTTTCAGACAAAAGTTTGTCGGAAAGTCGGGCCAGGATTTGACCCGCGCCGGAATTATCCGCTTTTGGGGTTCCGGTTAGCTCCAGCCATTTGGGTGCCTCGGCGGGAAGTCTGGGATGAATG
>CAWUOD010000305.1:0-4729 GCA_963923115.1 uncultured Singulisphaera sp. | reverse complement strand
TTATGGATCATGGTTTGCCTCCGGTTGCTTTTTCAACCGGGCCCATGCCAATCGCACCTTCGATGGTTTGGCATAGCTGGTGATGAAATACCGTTCTTGGTTTTTGGAAAAGATCCATTTTTGCAAGAAACTTGTCCGCTTTGAAAACCGCTTTGGGTTCGCGCAGCAGGTCCAGTTTGGTTTCCCAGACGGGGGGCTTGTTTTCAGCGATTTCACCGCGCCGGACACCCGTCTCGTCGCTTTGCCAAACGACAAAACCTTTTCCTTTTTTGTTGAAAATCAGGACGGATTCCGAAGCCCTGAGGGCATCCACTTTGTCAACCACCCCAAGGGCGTTGTGGGCATCCTCGCGAAAGCGGACAGCGACCTCATGGACCTGTTTGGCGACCTCATCACGACGGTCTTCCGCGGAACGAAGATTGAACATGGTGTGAATGGCCGCGGTGATCATGGCGAGGCCGATGGCTCCGAGTCCCATCACCAGAACCATTTCAATCAGGGTAAAACCTCGGCGGGGATTGCGCTTGGTCATGATCCAGCTCCCGGTTTTTTGCCTTCATCTTTTCTGGTTTCCATGGGACCCAGGACCCACCAGGATGTGACGGATCGGGGTTCGCCCACAAAGGGCTCCTTGTCCTGGGTGGGGTTGGAAGTGCCGGGATTCCCGCGGGTCGCTCCGGGATACCAGGTCAATTTCGCGTCAATCCGTCGAGGAAACGAAATACCGGCGTTTTTGCCTTCGATTGTTTTGCCGGTTTGGGGGTCAACAAAGGAGACTTTGGTTTCAAGTCGGGCTTTCCCCAATCGCAAAAGGGCGGCGCCGCCGGGTTTTTGATCTTCCGCCCATTGAGGCCCCACGCCCGCCGCGCCAACGACCAGCGATCTTTCCCGAAGGTTGGCAAGTTCCTCACGGGCGACACGATCCTCCTCGAGCCAATTGGCCTGTTTCATACCGCCCAAAGCCAGGCTTACAACAATTCCCGAACCAATCAGGCAAAGCAGGAGCGCAATCGAAGCCTCGGCCACGGTAAAGCCTGGCCGTCCCGGGGAAGTTCCCGTTTTTCGATGGGAATAAAGTTCTTGGATCATTGCGCCAGCACCTCAATCAGTTGAACCAGCGGTGCGAACCAGGAATACGCCACCATTCCCACAAGTGTCCCCAGGAGCAGGACGCAAACAATCAGCAGGATTTGACTAAACCATCCAATTCGCGCCATGGTTTTGCGGATTTTTTTCACACCAATTTCGGCCATGACCCAGGGGAGTTGCCTGGCTCGAAGGGCTGCTTCCAAAAGGGCTTTTTCCCCTCGTTTCAGGTGTAATCTCCGGCCAAGGCATTCGATAAAATTTCCGCCGGAGCGCAGATCATTTCCAAGGCGCGAAAGCCTTTTCCTCATTCCCCAGGGCAATCCCGGGGCGGCCACAAGGGCGGCCACGGCTTCCACCTCGGTGTGTCCCCGTTCCAGGATGCGTCCCAATCGCTGCAGGACGCCGCCCAAAACCTCGGGGCGATAAAGAAACCTGGCAAATGGGAGCCACCAACGGGTGCTTGGGCCCAATCCGGTCAGGACCCCGATCAGGATAAGCAGTAAGGTCGCGCCAAATGTCACCCACGCGTAAACCGGAAGCCAGACTCCCCCATTCACGGACCAGGCGCCCAATCCGGTCGGCTCCAGGTTGAATTCCCGGAAAATACGCTGCATTTTTGGGGCAATGAATGTCGCGTGAAAAGAAAGGAGCCCTCCCACAAACACCAAAAGCAGAACGGGATAGATCATTCTCGGGAAAATCTCAAGCCACAAAATTCCCGAGGAAATTGGAGGTTCCTTGTCCAAAAATCCAACAAGTCCAATTTCCCCAAGTGCCGCCTCGGAGGAGACACGGTGGGTTGGCGGCACCAATTTGGGATCGACGGAAATGGCCTGACCAAGGGATTGGCCACATTCAAGCCTTCTGGCCAGGCGCCTGAGTCTCGCCGGCCATTCCCAGGCTTTTCCGCGAACCATGCCCCAACCTGGCAGGAGAATGTTTCTGCCCAACGCAAGAAACCACAATTTCATACCGGTGGGTTCGGCGTCAGCGGCCAGGGCCCGAATTGCCTCCGGAAGGCTCGCGCGGTGGATGGCCGCGGCCAATATTACCCTGGCCAGCTCATTTTGCCTGGTCGTGGATTGAATCAAAAGGACCTGTGTTATCCAGGCAAAAAAGAAAGCACAAAAAACCGTGGAAAGTGTGGTGCCAAGATAGCCCACAAATAACAAAAGGCTCAGGTACCATACAACCACCCAAATCACGAGAAAAAAGTTCGCGAATGGGCCGGGAAAATGTTCGGGTGGAAGGTCCACGGCTCCCGGGCCAGCGACCTTTTCCAATTCCGGGGAGGGATAAGGGAGCCGCATGAGGGCTGTGATCGATCCCAAAATAAACAGGACAGTAATGCATCCCAGAGCGAAAACCATCATTCCGCCAAAAGGACTCGACCCATCGGCTCCGCTTCCAAACAAATAGGCGGCCCCGCCCAGGCCAACCAGAACGAAGGTCGCCAATACGCAACCGATAACAAAATCGGGTTTGGAGGCTTTCACTTGCTGAGCGCCTCCAAAAGGTTGATGAGAGGCGCGAACAGGCCTCCGATCACAACAACCCCCACCAGGACCCCGGTGAAGATGATTCCCATGGTGGGAAGTACCCCTTTAAGGAAAAGGGATCGGGTCTCCGCGCGACGCTGGTAAAATGCCGATGCCTGCCGGAAACTATCCGCCAAATTCCCTCTTTTTTCGGCCCAACCGGCCATCCACGAGAGCATTTGGGGCAACCCTTTTTCCTCCCGCATAGCCACGCCAAGCCCCATGCCCCGGGACAACTTGTCCTCCAGGTGAACCGATGCCTCGCGAAGCAACGGGTCCGAGCTCGCCTCGCCCGCCAAACGCATGGCTTCCGGCAGGGGGATTTGATGTTCCAGCAGAATTCCCATCAGGTCGGCAAAGGATGCAAGCCGCACGCTTCGAACCAGGCCGCCTATGCCGGGTAATGCATATAAAACAGATGCCAAAAAGTGACGGCCACCGTTGGTGGATCGCAGGATGATCCAAATCGCCAGCGTGAGGCCAATGAAAATCCCCAGGGGAAGCAGGATATTCCGAATGGGATTATCACCGACATTCACCAAAAACTGGGTCAGGACGGGCAATCTCATTCCGAAGTCTTTGAATATCACCGCAAATCTTGGGACCAAACCCATCACCAAAAGAAGGACCAGACCAATCGACCCGGTGACCACCATAAGGGGATAAAGAATCGCAAGCCATAAGGTGGAACGAAGTTCCGAAAGTGTCCGGGCATGTAGTGTTAGAGTCGCAAGGACTTCCGCCATGCGGCCGGTCCGAATACCCGAGGCGACAAGGGCCGCGTAAAAAGGTGGCAAACTGGCCGATTCGGCATCCAGAGCCTGGGGCAAGGTTTTGCCGGATTTCAGGCTGTTGGCGATATTTTTTGTTACCTGGGCAAGTTTCCCGCGGCCAAGGTCCCGGGAAAGCGCCTCAAGTCCCTGGTCGAGGGGGAGTCCCGCCCGGGCCAGTCCGGCGATCTCATCATTTAATGCCTGGAGGTCGTTTGTGCTGGCCTGGCTCATGCGCCGGTCCCCTGTTCGTTCTGGTTGTGTTGGGACATATTAACAGTTTTTGCGATGGAGTCCGGTTTTGCCTTGACTGGTTGGGGGCCCAGGACCCTTGTCAATTCTGTCAAAGTGGTGTCTCCCCGTTCCAGAGCCCTAAGGCCCGCCGCCCAAAGATCCGAGTCGCCCGATTCTCCACCAGGGGAATGGGATTTCGCCGCCTCAAGCAAACCATCCAGGTCGGCACGGGCCAGGATGGCCTTGCGAAGGGGACCGTTGACTTCGATCAGTTCCGCAAGCAGTAATCGACCCGAATAGCCTGACTGACCACAAATATCACAACCTTTTGCCGAGCAGGACTTGCAGGTTTTCCGAACCAGCCTCTGGTTGAGGACACCGCGGATTCCGCTGGTTAGGGCATAAGGTTCGACCCCCATGTCCAGCAATCGGGAAAGAACCCCGCATGCCGATCCGGAATGGACGGTGGAAAGTAGCAGGTGTCCCGTGAGCGCCGCCTCCATGGCGATAGCCGCGGTTTGGCCATCGCGGATTTCGCCCACCATGACCACTTCGGGATCCTGTCGCAATAGACTTCGCAATCCACGGGCGAAATCGAATTCGGTTCCGGGGCGGGCCTGGGACTGTGTGATTCCCGCAATTGGGCGCTCAATCGGATCTTCAATTGTGAAAATATGGATGCCGTCCCTGTGGGCCGACTTTATCGATTCAAGCGCCGCGTAAAGGGTCGTTGTCTTTCCGCTGCCGCCTGGTCCGGTCAAAAGCACCGCGCCCTGGCGACCGGAAAGAAGGGTTTGGAGTCGTTCGAGCGTCCCGGCCTCAAAACCGAGCTGGTCAAGTCGCAAGTCGGACGCATCCCGCCCAAAAAAACGGATGGCAACCTTTTCCCCATGGAGGGTGGGAAAGGTGCTCAAACGCCCTTCAACCATTTGGGGCGTTTGGGGCGGATTTGCAGGGGCTGCTGGTTTGTCCTCCCGGGACGAGCCTGGTTTGGTTGTTCGGGCAAAACAGGCCAGCTCCAGCCGACCTTCCTGGGGAATGTCCGTTCGGTCTGTCTCTTATACACATCTCCGAGCCCACGAGACCAGAGAGGATCTC
>CAWUOD010000304.1:0-4740 GCA_963923115.1 uncultured Singulisphaera sp. | reverse complement strand
TCCGGGATGGTGTACCGTGTGGGAATATGTCTCTTATTGGACTAGAGGCTATGGCCGTTGGGACAAGCAAAGAATTCTAACACCTTTCAAGAATAGGCATACCGGGGAGGATTCGGACAAAAGCATCATTGCTTTTTGGGGGGATTCCTAGTCGGAATTACCATTTTAGAAACATTCCGTCGTAAACAGGGAGGTCGCTCCCGCCTCGATTGAGGGCATTGCAAGAGGTGTGTAAAATTCAGATAAAAGTGATGGTCGGATTTGGGCACCTGTGACATTGGCTTATCGAAATGTCTTGGGGGCCCTCGACTTCAGCATTTCTTTGCCCAAGGAGCTTCAAGGACCAAAGTGGTTTTGGGATCCAATCCAGGTAAAAGCATGTTTAAGGCTTTACAACCGTTGTGCGTTCCTCAATTCAATCTTGATTGGATTTAATGGTCTGAATTGAAAATCAGTCAGGTTGGGGAATGTGCTGAAAAAGGCCAGGATTTTGGATCTTCAACACCCAGGTGAAGGCTCGGGATAATTATTTGTCAGCGATAATTGTTAAGGAGTTTATGGGTGGATTGTTGGCGGAGATCCCCGGCGATGTTTGGTGGTTTCCAATGGAAATGAGCGGTAAGCTTGATTCTGTAATAGGGCAAGCAAGCGCATGGGGAAACCAAATAAGAATTTCTAATAAATTGAAAGCAAATAAGTACAATTTTTTATGGACAACAAGCTGTGCTGAATCGGTTAATCAAAAAAGAGGGCTGCAAATAGAAAAGGAATTTTCCATTGCAAGCCCTCGTATTTAAGGTTTGAAATTTGTTATTTCAAACCCCGAAAAAATACAAGCCACCAGGGTGGTTATCTGATAAAAGTTAGTCTTGAAGATGGACGAATACACCTTTTTTGTTGGAGGTGATTACATCCAGTTTCCCGTTTCCATCAATATCCAAAATTGCAAATTGGGTACCAATACCGGATTGGCCACCAATCACCTTTGGGGTTAATTTGTATTCTCCAGAAGTGTTCCTGCTCCCCTTAAGGAAATTTATGGATGCATCTTTGTCACTGCCTGGTTCCGCCCTGCCGTGAGACCACCAACGCTTCCCGGTTACCACATCCAGAATTCCATCCTTATCCAGGTCGACAAGGTGTAGGGCATGGGTTTCGGACACAAGGTCCGGAAAAAGAACTTCCCTTGTGAAAACTGGGTGTTCACCGCTTTTTCGTTGGATGTAGGCCCAAATTCCAAACTTGTGAGCTGAACTGCTAATTACATCGTTTAATCCATCGCCATTGACATCAATAACAACCATGTCTGCACAGGCCTCTCCCAGGTTGGCAGGATGGAATTTCCATGGACTTTTTGCCGAGCGACCTTCCTCAGGTTGTTCCCACCATCCCCCTGTGCAAATTACATCATTTCTTCCATCACCATTGATGTCGCCAACACCAAGCCCGTGGCTAAATTTTTGGGTTCCGGGAACTTCCTTCCCTTTTTCGCTGGGTATGCTAATTGGGTGCATTTCCCATTTCGCATTTGGATCTTCCCCTGGCGTGAACCAGCCCATTTGGCCTTGATTTCCAGGGCTTCCTTTGGGTTGGAAACCCATAACCAATACTTTTTTGCCATCTTTAAACAGGTCAGCATGTAGTGGGGTTTCATTGCACGCGCTATCCCAAATTTCGTGGGCCTTCCACAATCCGTCCTCACCTTTGGGATTTTCGAGCCAGAAACACGGATTGCCGGGAAAGCAAATGACTCCAACATCGGGATATCCGTCCTTGTTATAATCTTCTGACCAGCACATAAAACTGTCGGAGTAGGAGCGAAGGCCATCACCATAGTCTGCTTTGGCCGGCCGGATGCGGTGGGATTTCCAACTGGGCGCTTCGTACCAGAATTCGCCGGTGATTACATCCAGTTTTCCGTCCTTATTCACATCTGCGACTGTGACGCCTTCAGAGTTGAACTTCGGATCAAGTGTGATCTTGGTGAATTTGGGTTCCGCACAGAAAGCGTTACCGACCATTACGGTTAAAGCTGACGCAAAAAACCATCGGGTAAGAGACATGCATCGCATGAGGTGAGGCCTCTCAAAAAGGTGGGAAAAGTAATGAGACTTCATTGTTCAGTCTACACAGGAAAGGGGAAGTGGAACCCGGGCAGAAGAAAAGGAAGGTAAAATCAGAAAAAAACCAGTTAATTTGGGGAGCGCAGGTTTCTTGCAACAAAAGAAGAGCGGCTCCCCTTATTTTCGTTTTACTTGGAATAACTGTTTCATCTTTCCTATACGGGCGAAAGCTCCCCCTTTGCGGCTCTTGACTGGCTTGCACCTTTTTGTGAAAATAATTGGGATTGAAAAATTTTTCATCGAGGTTTTGCTCCAATGAAGCGTAATTATCTGGTTTTACTGGTTTTAGGGGCGTTTCAGCTCCTCCCAACTACAGCCCAGGAACCTAAGCCTTCAGGTCCACCTGAAGGTCCCAGGAGTCGAGGTCCAGGGGCTGGAGCAAGGCCTGCCGGGCCTTCTGCCCCTGCAGCACCTGGCGAATTAAAAAAATATGATGATGTGATCACCAAGGATTTTGTAACCCAAGCAGGGGTTTTTGCGGTCCACCGGTTTGAGGAAAAAGTATTATTTGAAATTCCCAAAGAAAAGTTGGGAAAACTATTCCTTTGGCGAGCGGAAGTTGCCAAAGGACCAGGTGGAAGCAGTTGGGGTGGTGCCGCCTTGGGCGAAGAAGTTGTCCGGTTTGAACGCCGGGGAAACAAAATTTACCTTTGGAAAAGTGGATTCTCAAAACGATCGGATGGCAAGGCAATCCAGTCTTCGATTGATGCCAGCGCAAGCGATTCCATCATTGCCGCTTTCGCAGTCGAGTGCGAAGGCAAGGATCGTTCTACCGTGATAACGGTTTCGGATGTTTTCATAAACGGCTTGGCAGACATCTCCATTTCCGGAGCAGCAGGGGCCCCTGGTGCAAATCCGGATCCATCCCGGTCCTACCTCTCATATGTTAAGGCATTTCCGACAAACATAGAGGTCGGATCAACCATTACTTTCCGTGGTGGATCTGGTGGCAAGAGTGCGACCGCCTTGGTACATCACAGCATGGTTCAATTGCCCGATGCTCCAATGATGGGCAGGTTTTTCGACCCTCGGGTTGGCTATTTCACGGAAAGTTTTGTGGATTTTTCCCACCCCCGTGGGTGGTCCCAAACAAAACAATTCATTGCTCGGTACCGACTTGAAAAGAAAGATCCATCGGCGGCTGTTAGCGAGGTTGTGAAACCAATCACATATTACTTGTCAAAGGAAATCCCGGAAAAGTGGCGTCCTTTCCTCAAAAAGGGCGTTGAGGATTGGGCTCCTGCTTTTGAAAAAGCCGGGTATAAAAATGCAATTATTTGCAAAGATGCACCAACAAAGGCAGAGGATCCCAATTTTGATCCTGAAGACGCAAGATACTCGGTGATTCGTTGGGTTGCGGAGCCCATTGCAAATGCAATGGGACCCCATGTTCATGACCCAAGGAGTGGAGAGATAATTTCTGCGCATATCATTTTTTGGCACGATGTGGTGAAGCTTGCCCAAATGTGGTACTTTGTCCAGTGTTCGGCCCAGGATGCAAGGGCAAGAAAACTCCCCCTTCCGGATGATTTGACTGGTGAGCTTTTGCGCTACATTTGTGCCCATGAAGTTGGTCACACATTGGGGCTTCGCCATAACCACAGGGCAAGCCAAGCATATTCCATTGCACAATTGCGCGATCCCAAATTCGTTGCCGAGTATGGTAGCGTAGGTTCAATCATGTCTTATGGCAGATACAACTATGTCGCTCAACCCGAAGACAAGATTGCTGTGAAAGACCTTATTCCAAAATTGGCTCCTTATGATTTTTTTGCCATTGAGTGGGGCTACAAAGGAATTCCAGCGGCCAAAACGCCGGATGCAGAAACCGAAACACTAGACACATGGGCATCAAGGCAAATCAAAGAACCATTCCTTCGTTTTGGTGGGGAGGATGGCCCAAGCACAGTCGATCCGACCGTCCTTACCGAAAACATTGGAAATGATGCGGTTGAAGCCACGGCAATGGGACTTAAAAACCTCGATCGCGTTATGGATCACCTTGTTGCGGCGACAACCACCAAGGGAGAGGATTTTTCACTTTTGGAGGAAACTCACAAGGAAATTCTTGGTGCCCGTGCCAAGTGGATCAACGCGGTTGCCAAACAAGTTGGTGGCGTTGTGGAAACACGCACGCTCGCGGGTCGTGGTGGCGAAACATTTAGTCGTGTACCGGAGGAAAAACAAAAAGCTGCGGTAAAATTCCTCTTGGAAAACGCTTTTTTGGCTTCCCCAAAACTCTACAACCCTGCGGTTATTAACCAATTCAGGTATTCCGGTTCAGCCAACGACCTTGCCGCACAGCAGCGGGGACTGCTCTCAGGATTAATGTCTCCATCGGTTATGGGCAGGCTCTTTGACGCCGAGCTTCAATTAGGGGACAAAGCTTACACGGCCACGGAATTGATATCCGACCTTCAGAACGGAATCTTCTCAGAGTTGAAGGGAGAAAGTCCCAAGGTCGAACCGCTTCGTCGTCAACTCCAGAGGGCTTACATAGATATTTTGGCAAGGGAGTTTGAACCCCTGGCCGAAACGCCAGTCGCAGCGCCATCCGGACCTCCTTCACGCCGTCAACCGATGGCTGGTGGGTCTAGTGTGCGCACAAGTGAACTGA
>CAWUOD010000303.1:0-4741 GCA_963923115.1 uncultured Singulisphaera sp. | reverse complement strand
TTACCAAGTGTGGGAAACCCTACCCTGGGAAACAACGATTCAAATCCTTTTTCTGAATGAAATTCCAAGACAAGAAAACATCCTTCACAGAAAAACAATTTCAACTAACCATTTGCCAATTGAAAAACCAAGACCCTTCCAACCAAAACAGGATCAGGCTGCGCGACTTTGGGAAACGGCCCCTGCCTTTTCTTTCCTGGATCGGTCAAAAAGCGAAACTACCAACTCCTTGGCACGAGCGGTCAAAGCATCAGGATCACTGTTTTCCGTAACCAAACAATCCATCCCCCCAAAACCGATGCGGTCCCCCTTGGACAGGAGACAGTCTTCAACAGGACAATGATTTACGGTCGTTCCGTTTGTACTTCCGAGGTCCCGAATACGCCAATGTCCACCCTGGAAATATATCCGGGCATGTTGGCGACTTACCTCGATATCCCCGTCCCCAAAAAAATCCGCGCGGCCAATGATTTTACCAGGTGGGTAAACATCAATCCGACATCCAGTCCGTGATGACTCCAAAACCAATAACGAATCTTCCATTTGCAAACTCCTTGGCTGGGCCAATTGGTGAGTTTTTTTTGCCAAGGGGCAAAGTTTAGGTTGTTTACCGGCCACTTAGGTTGGGGAAACTGGCCCAACACAACCGGTCGTATCGATTGAATCGGCTGAAACGGCAGGGGACTTGAGGCAATCCCGGTTTGACTCAAGTTTTGTTTGTAAGTCCCTTTGGACTGGGAGAAACTGGGATGACCTTTAGTGGGTTTCGATCCCGGCACAATCCATTCGCGTTGGATTTTTTCCGCGAGGGGGCCGGAACAACGGGGACTCGGGGGAGGTCTTAAATGATGAAAATGTTAATCCGTTTGACTGTAACTGCGTGCGCCCTACTTGTTGGGCTCTCCCATGAGGCAAAAGCGTTTCATTTGGGCGCATTTCGATATCCCAAAGCATGTGTAACAAAGCAACAATGCTGCCTTCCCGAAGTCAAGCACCGTGTTTGCCACAAAATGATAACCGAAGAAATCGAGGAGACCTGCTATAAGCCGGTTTACCGTACAGTCCTTCGGGAAGAATCCGTGACCGTTTGCAAACCGGTTACGGAACAGCGGATTAGAGAGGTGCGATCTATTGTTTGCAAGCCCGTCATGGAGGAACGGGATGAAGTACGCCATTACACGGTCATGAAGCCTTGTTATGAACAAAAAATCCAGGAAGTCAGAAGGACCGTTTGCAAGCCTGTTTGGCAGGAAGAGGTAATTCCTGTCAATTATGTGACTTGTCGTCCTGTTTATGAGCAACATGTTCGCCAGGAATGCTATAAGGTTCGCAAGCCTGTCTACACAACCGTTCAAATCCCGGTTCGCACAGTTTCCTGCCGGCCGGTTTACGAAAATGTCTATGAGGATAGGGTTTACACCGTTCAAAAACCGGTATGGCATGCCTACACGGTTCCTGTGACCCACACCACTTGCAAACCGATTTATGAACAGCGCTGTGTTGAGCAGCGCTATGTGGTGAATCGGCCTGTAATTACCGAACGGCAGATTCCCGTCACCTACACGGTTTGCAAGCCCGTTTATGAACAATGCTACCGCGATGTTCAAGAAGTCCGTTGCAAACAGGTTTATGAACAAAGGCAGTGTGTGGTCCGGACATGCCGTTATGAGCAAGTCGTCGTGCGCAAGCCGATTAGGGTTGTTTCGGGGCGTTGGCGCGAGGAAATGGTCTGCGTGCCAGGACCGGTGGTAATGCAAAAGGTTTGCAACCCAGGACATTTTGAATTCGATCCCTGCACTTGCCGATGTGTGTACATTCCGGGGACCGTTTCCTGCTGCCCAATTCAGACCCCATCACGAACCATTTGTCGCAAAGTTTGGGAACCTTGCGAGGAACTTCGCGAAGTGGAAACCTGCCACATGGTCCCCAGGGAAGAATCTCGTGTGGTAAATTATCAGGTATGCAAAATGGTTCCTGAAACCGTTTGCCACCGGATCCCCTACACTGTTTGCCGCATGGTTCCCGAACAAAGGGTAAGCCATGTAACACAAAAGTGCTGCACAATGGTGCCAGAAGTCCAGGTTCGCCAGATCCCATACACAGTTTGCAAAATGGTTCAGGAGAACCATGTGCGCCATGTCACCCAATATCGTTGTCAAATGGTCTGCGAAAAGCAGTGTCAAAGGATTTGCCGCCAGGTCTGCAGGATGGTGCGCGAAGAGCAATGCCACATGGTAAACCAACAACGCTGTCATTGGGTTGAGGAAAATCATGTTCGACAGATTCCTTACACCGTCTGCAAGATGGTTCGTGAGGAGAAATGCCAAATGGTTACTCGCAGAAAGTGCATTATGGTTCCCGAGGTTCAGGTATCACACATACCCTACACGGTTTGCAAAATGGTTCCGGAGGAACGCACTGAAACATACAAAGTGCGGACTTGCAAAATGGTTCCTGAAGAACGGGTAAGCCATATCCCCTACACGGTTTGCCGTATGGAAACGGAAGAACAAATTCGTCAGGTTCCGGTAAGGACTTGCGAATTGCAGCCTGTGACAATCACTCGCAAGGTTTGCCGAATGGTCCCTTATGTTGAAGAACTTGAGGACTAGGGTCTCCTGGAAATGCGGGAGTCGTCGCTTCGGGGGGGCTTTTGCCTCCCCGTTTTTCATTTTGTGATGAAGCCAAACCTTCAACGGTTATCATAACTGTGGAGGGTATTTTTCATGCACAGAATTGGGGCGGTGCGGTATCTGAACACCAAACCCTTGATTGAGGGCTTGGCCGGTAATCCCTTGGTGGAATTATCCCTGGAACTACCCAGTAGATTGGCCTCCCTGGTTTTGGGAAACGAAATCGATGCCGGACTAATCCCAATTGTCGATTTCCTTTCCCACCCGCAACTTAAGCTGATTCCTGGTATTTCGATCGCTAGTGATGGACCCGTTTTAAGCGTTCAAGTATTTAGTCGTGTTCCTTTTTCTGAAATAAAAACCCTGGATGCTGATATTGGATCGCACACGAGCATTATCCTCACTCAAATTCTAATGATAAAACGATTTGGCAAAGCTCCCCAAATCACTCCATTCCCAATGTCCCTTTCGCCATCCGAATCGTTTGCGGACGCAGTATTATTGATTGGTGATCGGGCCTTGACCGCGGAATTACCCGAATACCCGTTTTCGTGGGATTTGGGCTGGGAATGGCAAAAACTTACAAGTTTACCCATGGTCTTTGCGGTTTGGGCCGCAAGGCCTGAAGTCAACTTGGCCTTGTTGGAAGACCTCTTAAAAAACGCAAAAGAATGCGGTTTAAAAAAAAGAGCGCTTATTGCTCACACCGCATCCCGGGAACTCCAACTGGATGGACCAATAAGCCGGAAGTACCTTGAGCATATCATCCGGTTTGATTTGGGCCCCAGAGAGATTCAGGGAATTAACGAATTTGCCCGATTAGGCCAATCCCTAAACCTCTTGCCAAAAAGGATTAACACAAATCATGTCAACCCACTTGGATAAAGCTCTAAAAGGAAATCGCTTGACCCCGGAGGAAGGCCTTGAGCTTTTTTCCCTTGACCTCCTTCAACTTGGCGAAACGGCGGACAGGATTTGCAAAAGGCTCCACCCCGAGCCATACCGGACCTACAACATCGATCGAAACATCAACTATACAAACCTGTGCGCCGCTGTTTGTGATTTTTGCGCATTTTACCGCAAGCCTGGCGATCCGGATGGCTATGTCCTTGGTCGCGAGGAGCTCTGCAAAAAAATCGAGGAGACCATAGCAATCGGAGGCGACCAGGCCCTCCTGCAAGGGGGAATGCATCCCACCCTCAAACTGGAATGGTATGAAGACCTTTTGCGATATTTAAAATCAAAATATCCAAATTTTAATCTTCATGCTTTTAGTGCTCCGGAAATCTGGCACTTCCACCGGTTAAACAAAATTCCCCTCAGGGAAGTCCTTTCACGCCTGAAAGATGCCGGAATGGGAAGTCTTCCGGGTGGTGGTGCCGAAATCCTGGTCGATCGTGTCCGCAAGAAACTTACCAAATACAAGTGCCTGACAAATGAATGGTTGGAAGTTCACAGGGTCTGGCATCAATTGGGGGGCCGCTCAACGGCAACAATGATGTTTGGCCATGTGGAAACTCTCGCCGAACGCATCGAATCGATGGAAAGAATTCGGCAGCTCCAGGATGAAACAGGGGGCTTCACCGCATTCATTTCCTGGACTTTCCAACCTGATAACACACCTTTGTCCAAAATTTTGCCTTGTGGGGCTTATGAGTACCTTAAAACTCAAGCGATAAGCCGAATCTATCTGGACAACATCACAAATATTCAATCTTCATGGGTGACACAAGGCGGCAAAATTGGCCAATTGGGGCTCCGTTTTGGCGCCAACGATATGGGCAGTCTGATGTTGGAGGAAAATGTGGTTTCTTCTGCTGGAACCGTCCATCACCTGAGTCTCGAAGAAATCAAAAGCGCAATAAGGGAATGTGGTTGGGAACCCAGACAAAGAAATGTTTATTACCAATTATTGGATTAACAAAAAAAGCCCGGCAATTAGCCGGGCTTTTGGATTATCTAAAAACTTGGGCAGCCAGGATTAAAGACCATTTCCGCCTGAAAAACCAATTTTTCCACCGCCCATACCACCCATACCACCCATACCACCCATTCCACCACCCCTGTCTCTTATACACATCTGACGCTGCCGACGATACTCCTTGTGT
>CAWUOD010000302.1:0-4743 GCA_963923115.1 uncultured Singulisphaera sp. | reverse complement strand
AACCTGACCGAAATGACCCAGGTCGACTCGGCAGGCGTGAATTTTCTTTTGCTGGCCCTTTGCCAGGAATGGGGTGTGGGTAGCATCCTGACCACCGAGGTCGCGGGGTGGTGCGGTGCCTCCGTCCGGGAAATTGCCCGTATCCGTGCCATTGTGTTTCACAGCATCGCGGAGGGTGTGGTTCCCAAGCGTCTGGATCCGGGCCTGGTGGTGGTTGGGGAATCGAAGCGGAGGATGGCCGAACCCGGCGCCCTTGATGAAATCGCCGCATGCCTTCAAGACAAAAACATTCGCATCTTTGCCGAGAATGACCGGATCGAGGCGATGAGTGGCCATTTTCGAGTGAGCGATTCGGACCCATTCGAACTATTTGACAAGATCCAGGCGATTGAGCCCCTTGAACCCTCTCACGCATTCTATCTTGGTTATGAAATGTCAAAAGCGGTGGCCGCCCTTACCCTGGGCAAGATCTATCGCCAGGACGCGGCCCTCAACTGGGGCCATTTTACCCGTCCGGAGGAAAGCCATCTTAAAAGGCGCAAGGAAAGGGAACTCCTTTGATCCGGCGCCTTGGAGAAGTGTGGTTTACTGTCTGGGAGGATGCACCTCTGCCAGAGGTGCTGTTTCGTCATTTGGCATCCAGAAAGCATGTGGCCTGGCTGGATAGCGCTTCCAATCCCCGTGGAATGGGCCGGCCCGAGGGGCTTGGCCGATGGTCCTACATGGCAGCCGATCCCTGGAAGGTGATTCGGGGGCGGGTTGGGGAATTTGTGTTGGAAGGTGGGGAAGAAACCTCGGTCAACCCATGGACCATTTGGGAAAATCAGCAGGGTGCTTTCGAATTGGAATCCTCCATGGGGGATTGGGATTTGCCACCCTTTAAGGGTGGGTGGATCTTTTCGCTCGGATACGAGCTTGGAGGGACGATTGAGCGTCTTCCCCGGGCTGTCCACGATGAATTTCAAACACCCGATCTTTGGGCTGGGGCCTATGATTGCCTCGTCGCATGGGACCATGAAAAAGAAAAGTGCTTCATCCTGGCTTCCGGACGGTCCGCCGGGGAACATCAAAGCCGCGAAGGCCGAGCTTTGAAATGTATTGAAGATCTTAAACATTTGGCGAATGTTCCGGTCCCCGATTTGATCACCCCAAGTGATTGCCAGGTTATTCCCCACCGACTCTCACGGGTTCCATTAAACAGGCATCCCGACCTGAAAATATTCAGCCATTTCGACCGCAGGGAATTCGAGGACGCCGTGGCTCGCGCGGTGGAGTATATCCATGCCGGAGATTGCTTTCAGGTCAATCTGGCTCAAAGGCTTCTGAGCCGGTTGTCGGTTGCACCCGAAGAGCTTTATCTGCGACTTCGCCAGGTCAATCCCGCGCCTTTCGCGGGTTTTTTGAAAATGGGGGATGCTGTCGTAGCCAGCGCATCTCCCGAGCGTTTTTTGCGACTGGGGCGTGAGGGATGGGTTGAAACCCGCCCCATAAAGGGTACCCGACGAAGGGGAATCGACCTCCGGGAGGACGAGGCACTGGCCCGGGAGCTTTTGGATTCCGCAAAAGATCGGGCCGAAAATGTGATGATTGTGGATCTTTTGAGAAACGACCTGGGCCGTGTTTGTGCTCCGGGTTCAATTTCGGTCGATGAGGTCTGTCGCCTGGAAAGTTATCCCACGGTTCACCACATGGTAAGCGTCGTTCGCGGGAAATTGGCCTCGAAAAAGACCCCATGGGATCTTTTGCGGGCGACTTTTCCAGGGGGGTCGGTCACCGGGGCGCCCAAAATCCGTTCGATGGAAATCATAACGGAACTGGAATCGGTCGCCCGTGGGCCTTACTGTGGATCACTCGGATGGCTGGGCGATAATGGCCAAATGGACACCAATATCCTCATCCGCACCTTCATAGCCAAAGGCGGTTGGGTTGAATTTGCCGTGGGTGGGGGAATCGTCGCGGACTCAAAGCCCGCTTTGGAATATGAGGAAACCCTCCACAAAGCCGAGGGCCTTCTTCGTGCCCTGGAGGAGTTTCAAGACTGAAAGGTGTCCAAAACCCGGGGGTATCCATGTCTCCCGGATGGCCGAATCTCAATAATTGACCTAATTTAACTTTACCCGAAAAAATGGGTGATGCGGCCTTGCCAATGTCCCTGGTCCTCTTCAGACCGCCTCACAATTTTAAACAACCCCTGGTTGGGATTGCGGATCAATCCGCGCATCTGTTTGGGTCGCTTAAAACCCGGATAGGCATTGTCTGTTTTGTCCGGACACCAATTGCGTTCGATGGAAGGGGAAGGCAAACATGAATCTGCCCGGCCGCAAGGGATTCACGCTCATTGAGCTCCTTGTTGTTATTGCCATTATCGCGGTATTGATTGGTCTGTTATTGCCCGCCGTCCAGAAGGTCCGTGAAGCGGCAAACCGGATGAAGTGCTCCAACAATCTCAAGCAGATCGGCCTGGCACTTCATTCCTTTGAATCGAACAACGGCCGGTTTCCATCAAATGGGATTTATCCCACCGGTGCGACCTCGAGTGATTCCTGGTCGGCTTTGGCGAGGATTCTGCCTTATCTGGAGCAGGGCAATCTTTTTCAGCAGGTCGATTTTGGTTTGCCCGCCAATTTCCAGGACTCGGTTACCCGGCAAAGAATTCCCGGTTTTGTTTGTCCCAGCGAAATCAATGACAAAATGAAAGAGGCCACAAGCACAACCGGATCCGGGGCTATAAATCGTTGGCCTCCCACCTATGCCGCTAATGTGGGCACATGGATGGTTTGGAATCCAATTAGCGGTCAGGGAGGAGACGGGGCTTTGCCTATTGCGAACGCTCCAAATGCGGGAACCCGTGTGGCGGATATGATTGACGGCACCAGTAACACGGTCGGATTTGCCGAAGTCAAAGCGTACAACTGGCTATTGGTTTCCAATGCGTCGCTTCCCGCCACCACCCCTATTCCTTCACCAAATGCGGCATCGGTTTTGGCTTTGGGTGGAACCCTTGGTGCGACTCCAAGCGGTCATACTGGTTGGACCGAAGCCCAAACTTTCCACACCGGAATGACCTTCGTGCTTCCTCCCAATACGCCTGTTAATTACACCGTTAGCGGGGTAATTTACGATGTCGATCAGATTTCCAGCCGGGATGGATCTTCCGCCACACGCATTTCTTTCGATGCGGTGACCTCCCGGAGTTATCACACCGGCGTTGTAAACACATTGCTGATGGATGGGTCCGTTCGGACGGTTTCCAACTTGATTGATCCAAATGCCTGGCGCGCCGCTGGTTCCCGCGCTGGTGGCGAAACTATTGGGATTAATTAAATCGTGTTTGGGGGAATCCGTCGATGAAGCGGTTTTCAGCTTTGTTGGGATTGGGCTTTTTGTTCGGCGGGATCCTGGCGGCGGCCATCGGTGGGCCAAAGGTCCAAAATAAGTCAGACGCCCAACAGGTTTTCGAGCCGGGATCCGGTCCCGGAACCGGCCAGAAATTTTTGGCCCGGATGGAAGGTCAATGGACCGTGGAAAAAACCATTTTTCCAAGAAACCCCGAGGCGAAGCCTTCAAGGACACCAGGTTCTTGCACCCAAAAAATGATCATGGAAGGAAGGTTCCTTCAATCGGATTTCACTTTTCAATCGGGTGAAAAGACAACAACCGGGACGGGTGTTATTGGTTTTGAGGCCGCTTCCGGAATCTTTACCAGCACATGGTTTGATTCGCGACAGACAAAAATGTCGATCCGCCGAAGTAAAACCGTATTTGATGGTGAAAAAATCATTCTTTATGGGGTTGAATGGCCCGAGGCAAAAGAGACCAGAAAATCCAAAACCATCTCAGCTTTTGGAAAGGATGGGAAAACCATCCGACACCAGCAGTTTTCCCTTGCGCCGGATGGATCCGAGCGATTGGTCATGCAAATGGATCTGATCAGGAAATAGCTGTCTGAATATCTTCAAAGGCCTAGTTTTTTCGCAGCGCGATGGCATGTTCGGCGCGCGGCTTGTCGCGAAACGCGATCAGTCCCGGTCCATGAAAATGGGGGCGGGGCTGCGAGGCTCGTGCCGATGGGAAAAATCCGCATTCCCTCGCGGTAACCGCGACAATTTCGTCCGCCCGCAGGGCAATCTCGCCCACCGAAGAATCGGCAATCACCATCACCAATGCCCCGTTTTTGGGAAGTAGTGGCGCCGCCGAGACAAGAAACCGCCCCAATTCCCTTGTCCAAATCCGCTTAGCCGCGCGCGGATCAATCCGCTGGTAGGCCGACCGCGAACCCAACTCCCCCCTTTGAAAGGGGGCCGCATCCATGCCCAGCCACCGAAGGCGCATGGCGTGATGCTCTATATAGTCATAGGTCGCGGCGTACGGAGGCGATGTGACCATGGCATCCACGGGATGAAAAGGCAGATCGGGCAGTTTGGTGGCGTCACCCAAAAGGATTTTGGATTCCGGAGTCTTTTCCGATGGTAAAAGTGCGGCAAATTCCGCGAGCCTCGCCACCCATTCCTGGGTTTTTCTGACAAAAAGTTTGGAAGGGAAGCCTGGCGCCAGTTTTCGTGGAGTCGTGTTGCTCGAGGTGTCCCCAATCCGGTTGGAACATTTGACCAGAATGGAAGACAAGACCAGTGCCAAATCGGGGCCGTGGAAGCTTTTTCGCCTTTCGTGGATGGCTCCCCGAAGCGAGTCCAGCTCCATAAGGACATGCGGTTCGAAAAGGAGGGCATCCTCACGAGGATAGCG
>CAWUOD010000301.1:0-4769 GCA_963923115.1 uncultured Singulisphaera sp. | reverse complement strand
ACACAAGGAGTATCGTCGGCAGCGTCAGATGTGTATAAGAGACAGGACCTATACTTATTCCATCCAAAAAGGAAAGAAAGAGACGATCGACGGCAAGCCGCACACCTGGTTTGACTGTGTGGTCACTTCCCATAAAGACGGCGCGAGGACTCCCATCGGCAGTCTCCGGTTTGAGGGGGACGAGTTCGGCTTTTGGGCGAGACACGCGGCGTTTGTCGAGATTTATTCCACCGAAAAAATCCCCCGCTCCGGGATACCCAGGTGCGTCGTGACTTTTGGATATCCCCGGATCAACGGCAAAAAACCCGCCCACAAATCCGCGTTCGCCTCGTACAACCCAAAAGGGAAAGCCGCGAGCCCGCAATGCGCGACCGCCCGCGCCGAAGCGGACAAGGTGGTCATAGAAATCGGCCCGATCACCAATCGCGAAGTGGCCCGGGAAAAGCTCGCGTTAAAAAGCCGTTAGGAAGATTCCACAGGTTCTCCCCTGTTATGGGAAAAGGAGACGGGGCTCGCGTCGGGGAAAACCGGTTTCCCGGGGAAAACTTTTGGGCCTGGAAACAATCGGGATTTTTATTCTTCTTTGGAGACCCATTTAATACAGAAGGATGAGGCGGTTTTTGCCGCCCGAAGGCCACCATGTTTCCAATATTTTTTGCCCTTGTTTCGGTTTTGCCCGCGCAGGATTCAAAACCAACCCGTCCCAATTTTGTCATCATCTACGCCGATGATCTCGGTTACGGCGATCTTGGTTGTTATGGACATCCCACGATCAGGACCCCGCACCTTGACCAGATGGCAAGGGAAGGCGTTCGGTTTACCGATTTTTATTCCGCCGCCGAGGTGTGCACCCCAAGCCGGGCCGCTCTTTTGACAGGACGATACCCGGTTCGAAGTGGCATGTGTCACGACCAGTTTCGGGTCCTAAGGAGCAAGTCGCTTGGCCACTTGCCGGAATCGGAAATTACCCTGCCCGAAATCCTTGGGAGCCAGGGGTACGAGACGGCGATTATTGGCAAATGGCATTTGGGTGTGTTCACCAATAATCCCAAGGGGCATCCCCGAAACCATGGATTTGGGTATTATTTCGGATTGCCCCATTCCAACGACATGGATCCGGCACCCAATCGCAAAGAGGGAGGGCCGGGGCGACTGGATCAGGATCCGAAATGGTGGAACGCACCTCTGTTTCGTAACGACAAATTGATCGAACAACCCGCCGACCAGACCTCCCTAACGGCCCGGTATACCGAAGAGGCGATCGGATTTCTGAAAAGCCATCGCGACAAACCCTTTTTCCTTTATCTTCCTCATACTTTCCCCCATGTGCCTCTTTTCGCCTCAGAGGCTTTTCGGAACAAAAGCAAACGCGGGCTTTATGGGGATGTGGTCGAGGAGCTTGATGCCTCTGTGGGAAAGGTACTCCAAACCCTTCGGGAGGAGGGCTTGGCCCGAAATACGATTGTGATCTTTTCCAGTGATAATGGTCCCTGGTTGACCATGGGGCAGGCGGGTGGATCTGCCGGGCTATTAAGAGACGGGAAAGGAAGCACTTGGGAAGGCGGTATGCGAGTGCCCACCATCGCCTGGGGACCGGGTTGGATTCCGGGAGACCGCGTTGTTGGGGACATCGCCTCCACGATGGACCTTTTCGCCACCTTCGCCCAAATGGGAGGCGCCAAGTTACCCGGGGACCGACCCATCGATGGATTGGACATCACCCAGGTCCTTAAGGGTACTGGCCCCAGTCCAAGGGGGTCGATGCTTTACTATCGGGGACAACAGCTCTTTGCGGCGCGGTTGGGGAATTTTAAAGCGCACTTCATCACCCGGCCTGCCTACGGAGCCGCCAAGGCGGAAAAGCACGAAAGGCCCATTCTGTATAACCTGGCCCAGGATCCCTCCGAGCGATTTGATGTGGCGGCGGCTCATCCGGAAGTGATTGAGCGGATCCGGAAACTGGTCGAGGATCACAAAAAAGGGGTGTCCGTGGCCCCAAGTCAATTGGTCGAAGCCATTCCATAAATTCTTTCGAAGAGGGCGAAATTGGTCCGAATGGATCATATCGCGATGATCCGAATGGGTTTTCAGCCCAGGCATGCGGCACGGTCTGCTTTTTTTTTCAATTCCTAGTCATCAACCACATCATCCAGTGCCCCGATCGCGACCATTTCGTGCCGGGCTATGTAAACCTTCCTTCGGTTCCGTTTGACCCCGGTGGCGGCACTTGCGGCGACATAGTTCTCCCGTGTTGTTTCGGTGTCACGCAGGTCGTGAAGGTCCGCGTTTTTGAGTTCAAGGAAATGATCGTTGTAGCCTGTGAAGCTGCCCAACACCACATACTGACTGGTCAGGTCAATAACGACCCGCTGGTCCAAGAGGCTGTCGAGGAAGAGGTCTGTGCTCATTTTTGGTCCTTCAGAAAACCAAACCTTGCTTTTGAACAAGCGGGGTCATTTGAAAAGATCATGTGAGGCGTGTTCCCTGAAACCGGATCCATGCCAACTTTGGAGGCTGGCAAACTAATAAGACTGGGGCGTGGAGCCGGGTTTCCTAAGATGAGTTTAGCAATCGGGATTCATCCCGGGCCAGAAGTTGCCCACATAACCACAGTTTTGGAGATTGATATTTATGGACGCCCTGCCCGAAATTGTCGTGGCAAATGACCATGACTTCCGGGGCGCGTGCATGCGCATCGCAAAGCACAATCTTGTGGCCCTCGACACGGAATTTGTTGGTGAAGACACCTACAAACCCGAAATCTGTCTGGTTCAGATCGCAACGCCCGATGAATTGATTCTTGTTGACACCATCAAGGTGAAAAATATCGAGCCGCTCTGGAAGCTGCTTGTTGAACCGCAGAGAGAAGTTGTGGTTCATGCCGGCAAGGAAGAGATCCGTCTTTGCCAACTTGCGATAGGCCAGGCCCCCAGCAAGATTTTCGACATCCAGATCGCCTCGGGCCTGGTTGGCCTTGGGTTTCCGGTGGGAATGGCCCAGCTGTTACAAAATTTGGTCAACAGACGCATTAACAAAGCGGAAACCCTGACCGATTGGCGGGTTCGGCCACTCACCTCCGCCCAAATTCGCTATGCGTTTGATGATGTCCGTTATTTGCTTCAGGCTCATGCCGTTCTGGTGGCCCGTCTCAAACAGATGGACCGTCTGGAGGCGGCCCAGGAGGAGTTCACGCGGTTAATCCATTGGACCCCCGATGAGGAGGGTGAGCCTGGATTGGAGAAGTGGCGTCGATTGCGAGGCGCGGGACAGCTTGATCGGAAAAAACTCGCGCTTTTGAAGATGATTTTTGATTGGCGTGAAAAGCGCGCCAGCAAACTCAACCGCCCCGCCCGCACGCTAATGCGCGACGATCTGCTCCTTGAAGTCGCAAGAAGGATGCCCACCAACGAACGGGAACTGACCCTGGTCAGGGGACTTCAGGCACGGGATATCCCCGATCTGGTGGAGATGGCGAATACCGCCCGCAAGTTGCCTCCCGAACTTTGTCCGGAACCTCCGGAAAAGGAAGTGGAAACCCCAGGGATGACCATCGCCTCGGGTATCCTCGGCGCGGTTCTGGGAGACATTTGCATCCGTCAGAAATTGGCCCAAACCCTGGTCGCATCGGTCGCGGAAATCCGTGCCATTGTCCGCGCCAAAGCCCAGAAGAAACCGATCCCCGAGGGACTTTCCCTCCGTGAGGGGTGGCGGCGGAAATTGGTGTGGCCACTCATTGAAGCGGTTTTGGACGGGAAGCGGCTTTTGCGTCTTAAAGGGTTTGGTGGCGAATCGCCCATTGAATACCAGCTTCCAGCCACGGAAACCGAGGCTCCCTCCCCGGGTGAGTCGGCACCAGCCGAATAAACCCATAGGCGAATAAACCTATTTTGCGATGGGAAATTGACAGATAACCCCCGGTCTGAAATCCAGGGGTTTGGGTGCCACGGGTCTTCCTGTGGCCCCATCTGTTTTCATGGCGCGGGCCGGGATTCACCAAGGACATTGGCAAGTGTGCCGAGCATGAGTTGCCATGCCCCACTCGTTCTGTCCGCATATTCCGCCCATTCCATGGGAATTTCATGGACCAGGACCACTTCGCAGCCATTTGTCCCGGGTGTCACCTCGATTGTAACCCGGCTGCTATTTTCATCGTGTTTTCCAATTGCCCAAGTGAACGATAGGCGATTGGGCCTGGAGATGTCGAGATAGCGCCCGACATGATCGATTTCGGTTCCGCCAGGGTTCGCGGGTCGGCGAACCAAAAACGAAAATTCCCCTCCCGCGCGCGGATCGACTTTGATTCCCAGCACCTCCTCGTCCCGCAAGCGGTCCCCAAACATCCAGTGTCGGATGATTTCCGGATCCAGGAGCGCCCCGAAAACCCGATCGGCGGAATGCTGGAACGATTGGCTTACTGTTACGGTTACGAAGTTCATGGATTTTCACTTTTATTGGCGAACCTTCGATGTCCTTTGCGGGGCGGATTTTCAAACAAAACGATTTCCCGCCTGGAAAAGGTGCGCGCCCATTGTTTTGGGATTCCTGATGATGGGGCGAAAACCCATCTGGTCCAGAATTTGGGTTTGCAGGTCGATTCCTGGGGCGATCTCCGTCAGCTCCAGTCCTTCGGGATGCAGCTCAAAAACGGCCCGTTCGGTGATATAGTGGACTTTTTGACCGCGCTCCCGGGCAAGTCGGGCGCTGAAGCTGATCTGTTCCACTTTGGGAAGGAATTTGGGGATTTGTCCTTCTTTTAAAATCCTTAATTG
>CAWUOD010000300.1:0-4770 GCA_963923115.1 uncultured Singulisphaera sp. | reverse complement strand
GTTCCCTGATGGGGAGCCGTCCATGTGGGATATTGCCACTGGGCCAGGTCCTTTGGCAGGGTGTCGCTAAAGGCAAAGAACGCAAGCACAACCCCCGCAATCGAGCCACCGGCGATATAGCCGGAGGCCAAAAGCACACCGGGGCTGGTCTCGGTCTGTTTGAGGATTTCCAGTTCCGCGGCGGCCTTTTCCTCCTCGGTTTGGGCGTTGGCCAAAAGTCCACGGGCCCGGCGCGTCATGACGCTGTCCACCCCGGCGCGAACAAGTCCGCCCAAAAAGATCGGCGCGGAGACCGCGATTGGCACATAAAGCCCAACGGCAAAAGCCAAAGCCGAGACGCCGCACATATCGAGCACCAGGGCAATGATCGCGCCCATTGCCACCATGCTCCAGTTGAGATCCCGCTTCAAAACGCCGTTGATGATGATTCCCATGACCTGCGTCTTGGGAGCCGCAAATTCCCTGTTAACGCGGCTACCATCGTCCCGGGCCTCAAGTTGCCCCATGATGCCGGGGTCCTTGAGGAGGGAGACCTTCCGGGTTTCCAGATCGACGAGATAGGCGCCAGGCTTGTCCTTGGCGATCGCCTCCAATTGGGTCTTGCGGGCGGGTTCGATTTTGGATCCGGTCAAAAGGTCATTGCGGGTGTCAAAGATCCGGTATTCTTTTCCATTGTGATTTTCCTTGTCGATAAGCAGGTCCATTTCCTGTGGCGTCAGGACAAGATCAGGAAGGACCTCTTTTTTCTCCGAATAAATTGTTCCGGCGTTGTTGAATTGAAGCAGGGTTCCACCAATGACCAGGCCGGAGATCAGCGCGCCGATCAAAATCGCGTACTGCATGGCCCGGGGCGTTCCGCCCAGAAGAAACCCGGTCTTGAGGGATTGGGCGGTCGTGCCGCCGTTGCTTGCCGCAACGCATACCACCGCCGCGATCGAAAGCGCAAGCACCCGCTCTTTTGACGAAGTCATTCCCAGGCCGAGGAAGATGAGGCAGGTGATCATCAGTGTCGCGACGGTCATTCCCGATATCGGGTTGCTGGAGCTTCCGATTTCGCCTGTCAGGCGACTGGAGACCGTGACAAAGAGGAAACCGAACACAATCACCATGGCGCCTCCCGCGATGGCGCTTGTCCAGCCGACCTCGCCCGCAAGGAAAACCGTTAGCAGGCCCAACAGGAGAATCGCCCCGCCAAAAACCGCCACCATGGGGAGGTCATTTTCGGTCCGGTCGGGTGTCGAGCTTTCGGATTCGTCCTCGCCTTTTTTGCGGCGAAGGCCCCCTCCCAGGGAACGGAGGATAATGGGGAGCGTCCGGATCATGCTAATGATCCCCGCCGTGGCCACGCAACCCGCGCCAATGTAAAGGAGATAGTTGTTTCGGAGTTCGGTGATCGACATATCCCGGATCGGTTTGCGGCCCGGTGCGACAATGGCGCCGCCTGCATCACCCGCGAAAGCGATCAGGGGAATGATGACAAGGTAGCCCAAAAGGGCCCCGGCCATCATGATCGCGCTGGTGCGAAGACCGATGATGTAGCCGACTCCCAACAATTCGCTGGCCATGTCCGAGGAGAAAACCGCGGCGCGGTTGATGAAGGAGAGGGGAAGTTTAAAGGGCGTCATCAGGAGAAGAAATCCCTCCGTGACGAACTTGTGGACCATCGCGATCCCGAAACCCATGAACACGGTGAACCCGGTCGAGCCACCCTTTTCTCCCGAGATCAGCACCTGGGCGCAAGCGGTTCCCTCGGGATAGAGGAGCGTCCCGGGTTGTCCGGGTGTTCCGTGCATGCGCACGATGAAGGCGCGGCGGAGGGGAATCATGGCCAGAATGCCCAAAAGCCCACCCAAAAGCGATACAGTCATCACCCGGGCAATATCCATCTGGAAACCAAGAAGGAGGAGGGCCGGCATGGTGACGCCGACGCCAAAAGCGATCGATTCGCCTGCGGATCCCGCGGTTTGGACAATGTTGTTTTCAAGAATGGTGGCGGGTCCACCAATATAACGGGAGGCAACCCGAAAAAGGGTGATTGCCAAAACCGCCACAGGAATCGATGCCGAAACCGTCATCCCGACCTTGAGCACAAGGTACAGCGAAGAGGCGGCAAAAATCAGGCCGAGAAATGTCCCCAAAATCAGCGCGCGGGCCGTAAATTCCGCAGGCTGTTCCGTTGCGGGCACAAAGGGCGTGAACTTGGCCTTGTTCGATCCGGCATCGGCGGACATGGTTGGCAGCTCCGTTAAATGGTTCCACAAATGCCCAATGGGCACCAATCCCCCTAAACTGATTACAAAGAATCTATGAATTTCTGGGGATTTGGGTGGACTTGGCGAAGCTTATGCTTTCGACCGACTTTTTCCCCGAATTTCCTGACCGGGATCCAACCCTAATGAGCCTGCCAAACAAGCCCACAAGTCCCGACCTGTCCCGCCCGGGGGCTTATGCGGGAAATCCTCGCCCGGAAGGGGAGACCATAACGCTTTTTATCATTGGCGCCGGGCTGATGGTAACCGGTTTTTTTGCGGGTTGGATGTACTTCCAGATTCGCCAGGGCCTTGGCCCCGGACGGGGAAAGGAGCGGATCATCACCGCGGCGGTAAGTCCCCTTTCGGCAAATGAGGAGCCGTGGCTCCTGTTGGGCCCCGACAATCTTTCCTGGAAAGTCATGGCCCCAAGGGGGGAGGTGGTTTTGGAGATCGAACGGATAGATCAGCCTCTCCAGACCATTCGCATCCCCCACGATGTCACCAAATCCCAGGGGTCAAATGCGAACGGTTCCAGCCCCGCCAATGATGCCAGGTTAGACGCGAAGGACGCGGGTGTTTCCAAACTGGTTTGGATTCGCCAAAAATTGGGCGAAAGCGAGGAGCTTTGGACCTTCGCGCTTGGCGCCGCCGATGTGAAGGACCTTTCAGGAAACGCCACAACCAGGGAAACCGTTCGTGTTGCCCTTGATCTTTCCCGAATGGGCCCGGTCTCCCGTGGTGGACCGGTCCGACTGGATGGCAAATCCCCAGAGACCCTGGCGGGTTGGGAACAAAAAAAAACGGATAAGCCTTTGCCAGGCACCCTGAAAAGCTTCCGGATGAATTGGGTTCCCGCCAGCAAATAGGCCCCCCGGGAAAGAACGATATTTCCCGACTGATCTTTCAAACACAAAACGCCCGGGAGGATAATTCCCGGGCGTTTTGTGTTTTCAGCTTTTGAGGGAGCGCTATTTGGACAATTCCTTTTCGATATAGGCAAGAACCTCTTCGGCGTGGGATGCGGGAGCAACCTTGGTGTAAACCTTGGCGATATTCCCCTTTTTGTCGATGACATAGGTGTAGCGGTTGGCAAAACCACGCTGGCCAAGGGCGCCCAATTTTGTCGTGACTTTCTTGTCCGGATCCGCCAAAAGGGGAATCTGCAGGCTTTCCTTGGCGATGAATTTATCCTGGGAGGACTCGGTGTCGGTGCTGATGCCGAACACGACCGTGTCCAGCTTGGCGAACTTTTCGTTCACCTTGCTCAGCGCGTTGCATTCAACCGTGCAACCAGGGGTCATGGCTTTGGGATAAAAGGCGAGAACGACATTCTTTTTGCCTTTGTAATCACCAAGACGAATCGTCTCTTTTTTGCCTCCATTGGAAATCGCAACCAGTTCAATCTCGGGCGCCGGGCTACCCGTTTTGGGGATTTCATCGGCCATGGCGAAGCCTCCCACAAGTGTCAGTCCTACCGAGGCTATAGCCCTTGCAAATTGGAAAATGCGAGTCATGAAAATCTCCTTGGGTGGGGGGGAAAGATCCTCCTTCCCCTATTGTCCCGTATTGGGCCCATTAGGCGAGGGTGAAAATCCATGGAAACATACGGGGAGGTGTGTCCCGGGTTGTTGGGGATATATTTTTGGCGCTTATCAACAACCAGGGGGTCGCGCCCGATTCAGGAGAGTTCGGGACCATTCGTCCCCCAGTGCCAGGAAGGAAGGCCGATTCCCGTCACATGGACAATGCCTGTGTAGTTGGCCGATTCGGCAGAATCGAAGCCGGGTCGGCGAGCCACCATGGCAACGGTGTGTGTGGCGCGGACGGTTGGACCAAGCGGTCGTCCCGAATCGCCATCGAGTCCGCTGGGAAGATCCACGGCGATTATCGGTTTTCCGGATCTGTTGATGGCCTCAATCATATCGCCAAATATGCCCCCGGGCGGACGGGTGAGTCCCGTGCCAAAAAGGGCGTCAACCACCCAGGAGGATTTCGCAATCCAATCAGGAAGGTGGATTTCAACAAAATAGTGGATCCCAATACGACATTTTTCCAGGATTTCCAAATGCAATCGCGCATCGCCTTTGTAGCTGTTTTTTTCCGAGGCAAGAACCACCTGGACAGGCCAGCCCCTGCCGGAGAGGTGACGGGCGATCACAAAACCGTCGCCTCCGTTGTTGCCTGGACCGCAAACGATCAGGACAGGCAACAAAGGTGGGGACTTTTCGAGGGAAATCAGGATTTCCGCCACTCCCCGCCCTGCATTTTCCATCAGGAGTATGCCGGGAATTCCCAGAGTATTCGCGGCCCATCCATCCACGGATCGGACCATGTCCCGGCAAAGGGTGGGGAGTCCGGGGGCAGCGGGATCATCCATCGCGGGACTTTTTGTTTTCAGACTTGTTTCCTTCGGAGAAATTGCCCCGATTTCTATCCGGGGAAAATGGCTTGTTGGAGTTGGGTTGGGTGGTGGGCTGTCTCTTATACACATCTGACGCTGCCGACGATACTCCTTGTG
>CAWUOD010000299.1:0-4771 GCA_963923115.1 uncultured Singulisphaera sp. | reverse complement strand
GCCGTAAGGCTTCACCAAATCATGCTTTGCTGTTAAGCCCTTGGCAAGGATTAGCCCAGCCGACTTTTTTCCTGGGCGAGTCGTCCATCAACAAAAACCTGTTCGGCGCGACCTTTGACCTTCCAGCCGCCGTAAGGTGTGTTTCTGCTTTTTGAAAGGAATTTGGAGGGATCAATGGTCCATTCCACATTGGGGTCGATAACGGTGACATCGGCCCACGCGCCCACTTTAAGTGTGCCCCGGTCAATGCTAAGGACCTTGGCGGGTTCGATGGTCATTTTTCCGATCATTTGAGGCCATGTCAGTATTCCGGGTTCGATGAGGGCCTTGATGCAAATCGGGATAAAAGTTTCCAGGCCGAGAATTCCGTTGGGGGCCGCATCGAGCTCGCGGGCTTTTTTCTCGGGGGAGTGGGGGGCGTGATCGGTTGCAAGAACATCAATTGTTCCATCCTTAAGTCCAGCAAGCAGGGCTTCGATGTCCCTCTGGGTTCGTAGTGGCGGAGACATTTTGAAGTTGCTGTCAAAGGTTCGAAGGTTGGCATCTGTCAGGGTAAGGTGGTGGGGCGATGCCTCGCCTGTGACACGGATTCCATCCGCTTTGGCTCGACGAATCAATTCAACCCCTCCAGCCGAGGAAACATGGAGGATATGCACGCGCGCGCCTGTCAGCCTTGCAAGTGCGATTTCGCGATAAATGAAGATCTCCTCCGCAGCCGCCGGATACCCTCTTAGACCCAGGCGCATGCTTTCGACGCCTTCGTTCATGACGGCGCCTTTGGTCAATTCAAGATCTTCCGAATGGCTGAGTATTGCCTTGTCAAAAGCCTTGCTGTACTCCATGGCCCGACGCATGATTTCGCTGTTTACCACGGGGGTTCCATCATCGGTGAAAGCGACGGCGCCGCCTTCAACCAGTCCCCCCATTTCCGCCAATTCCTGGCCACCGCGTGCCTTGGTGATCGCGCCGATTGGAAAAACATGGGCGTTTCCGGCCCGGCGGGCCTGCAAAATCACAAATTCGGCGGCTGCCTGGCTGTCCAGAGCGGGTTCGGTATTGGGCATACAAGCCACGCTGGTAACCCCACCCGAAATGGCGGATGCGGTGCCAGTCGCAATGGTTTCGTCCTCTTCGCGGCCAGGTTCACGAAGATGCACATGCATATCAATAAGGCCGGGGCAAACAATGCGACCTGAGACATCAAAGGTTTGGTCGGGGCTGAGGTGGGGCGCATCGCCGATTGCGGCAATTTTTTCGCCTTCGATCCACAAGTCGGCAATCCGATCTATCGATTGCGATGGGTCAATGACTCTTCCACCCTTGAGCACCGTAATCGCCATGCCGCAATCCGCCTTCCCGATGTGTTTTCAAATCCGTGAGGATGTAGCTTTGAAAAAGGTCGCCATTGGTAATCGTCCCGATGGGATATTATAAAGATTCGGCCCGGATCAGCCTCGTCCAAGAATGACCCTTGCGGCGTTGTATCCCGGTGCGCCGGTCACGCCTCCTCCTGGGTGGGCGGCTGAACCACAAAGGAAAAGTCCCGGAATTGGTGTTTTGTAGCCTGCCTGGCCCACGACGGGACGCAGGGCGTGCAACCGATTAAGCCCCATGCACCCCTGGAAAATATTGCCGCCAGTGAGGCCAAATTGTCGCTCCATATCGAGCGGGGAAAGGACCTGACGGGCAAGGACCGAAGCTTTGAATCCGGGCGCATAATTTTCAAGCAAGTCAAAACAGCGGTCGGCGAAGACATCCCGCTCGGTCTCCCAGGTCGTGCCACGAAGGGAATAAGGGGCATATTGGATAAACATCGACATAAGGTGCTTGCCGGTCGGCGCGATACCCGGGTCGACCACGGATGGCATGGTGCATTCGAGAATCGGCACGCGCGAGGTTTGCCCATATTTTGCATCATCAAATCCACGCTCGATGGTGTCCATGTCAGGGCAGATATGGATCGTTCCCCTGAGGTGCATATTGTTTGCAAGTCCTTTGGATGCAAGGAATACAGGCGGACGGTCGAGTGCAACATTGATTTTGAGGGATGCGCTATCGTAGCGGATGGCACGGATTCCGTTGAGAAATTCGGTCGGGAGGAGACCGGGTTCGAGGAGTTTCTCAAAAGTGACATGGGCATCGGCGTTGCTGATCACGCGTTTTGCGGCGAATTCGGTCCCATCGGAGCATGCCACCCCGACAGCTTTGCCCCCTTTGACCAGGATTTTTTCGACCCGGGTGCCTGTACGGATCGTCGCGCGATGGGATTGCGCGATTTCGGCCAAAATCCGGGTAATCTCACCCATTCCCCCTTTAACATATCCCCATACGCCTTTTTTGCCGTTGGTTTCTCCCATCACATGATGAAAAAGGACATATCCGGTCCCCGGGGCGCTGGGCGCTGAAAAGGCACCAATAACCGCATCCGTCGCCAGGGTGCCCCGAAGTGGTTCCGATTCAAACCACTGCTCCAGGATGTCCCTTGCAGGACCTGCCAAAAGGTCGATCGCCTCGGAGAGTCTTGGTCCCATGGAACGAAAATTCCAGGCCAGTTTGCCCAGATTCCACAGATCGCCAATTGATGGGCGGAGGAGGTTGGGAGGAATCTGGGTTAGGAGGGGCTCAACCACCTTGCCGATTCTATCCAGCATGGCCTCATATTTGGGATAATTATCAGCGTCTTTTTTGCTAAATTTGCCAATTTCGGAATGGGTCAGATTCGCATCCGGCCCAAGCAGCAAGTGTCTGCCGTCGGGTAGGGGGGTATAACTGGACGGGCTTCTTTCCAGCATTTCAAATCCATGTTTTGCCATGTTGAGATCATGGATGATCTCCTTGCGAAAAAGGCTGTTGACATAAGCCAGGGTGGAGACACGGAAACCGGGGAAAGTATTGGTTTCCGTCACACAGGCACCCCCGACGATTGGTCGGTTTTCCAAAACCATCACCCGCATTCCCGCCTTGGCCAGATAGCAGGCGGTTACCAGCCCGTTGTGTCCGGCCCCGATGATGACCGCATCATAAATTTCCGCCATGTCAGGGATTCCTTCCTTGTGGTTTTGGACAGATCATAAGCTATCGTAGTTTTGGGGGGATGATGCAAGCGGAATTGGGAATTTACGCATCAGATGAATGTAATTTTGGATGCAAAGAGCTGGTATTCCCTTCTGGAAGGGTTTGACTCACCCGAGCGCCTTGTGGAGCGGGCTGCTTCCCTTGGCTATGAATCCGTGGCCCTCACGGATGTTAACAGCGTTATGGGAATTCCGTCTTTTGTTGAAGCGGCAAGCAAAGTGGGAATTCGTCCGATCACCGGGGCCACATTGGCTCATCCCGCAATCCCAGGGTGTTCAAGGGTGGTGGCGCTTGCCGGGTCCATTGCCGGATATGGCGAATTGTGCTCCCTGATCACCGAGGTCAAGCGTCTTGAGGAGCGCGAGAATGCGGACCCAAAGGATTTTCTCTCGCTTTTGTGTCAACGATTTGGTGATTTGCGTTTCCTGGTTGACGATGTGAATTGGCTGGGCAATTTTCGGGAAATTCATGGGAACAGGGTGTACGCCTTGGTGGTTCGGCCGAGTCCGGGTGTTTGTGGCAAGGATGATATTGGTTGGTTGAAATCCAAAGCGAGGTATGCCGAGTCGCTTCTTTTGGAACGGGCGAGGGAGTTGGGTGTTTCGAGTGTGGTTTCCGGACGGGTGATGATGGCAGATCCGGAACGGGCCCGATTTGAGCCGGTCTTGCGAGCCATCCGGAATCGGGGGTTGGTGGACGGTTTTTCGGAACCTCCAAGGATTGGACCGGAAAATTCCCTTATATCACCCGAAAAAATGAGTCAGAGATTTTCCGATCTTCCGGAATCTGTTGCAACCACCCGCGATTTGGCCAGGGAGATGGAGGGCAATGTAATGCCCAGGGGAACCATATTTCCCACGCCCCGGAAAAAATGGGATGTGGGAGAGCAGTCGCGGCTTCGTCATCTTTGCAAAAGGGGCATGATTCGTCGGGGATTAATCCATGATTCCCAGGCGAGGATCCGACTAGACCGGGAATTGCACCTCGTTCAAAAATTAGGATTTTCAGGATATTTTTTGGTTGTAAGATCCATAGCGAAGAAATCAAGGCGTATGGGTTTGAGCATGGCCCTGAGAGGGTCGGCGGGCAATTCGCTTGTTTGTTATCTGCTTGAGATCACCGATGTGGATCCCCTTCGGTTCGAGCTTCCCCTTGAGCGATTTTTACACGAGGGAAGGACCGATCTCCCTGATATCGATCTTGACTTTGATTGGAAAACCCGGGATCAAATCATCGAATGGGCCATACGCCATTTTGGAAAAGATAGGACCTGCCGGATTTCATCCCATCTTTTCTTTCAGCCCAGGGTCGCGCTGCGCGAGGCCAGCCGGGCCCACGGACTGTCGAATGATCAAACCACCAACCTGCTAAAATCAATCACCCAATCCGCCGATGAACTCCTTTCGGATCCGGTCGCGGCAAAGAATCGTGGAGTACCTTTCGCTTTTCCCCTGGAGGCGGAGAGATGGTGGAGGATCCTGGAGGATGCGGCTGGACTTTTGGGGATGCCGCATCATCTATCCATCCATCCGGGTGGAATCGTGATGGTTCCCGACCGGATTGACAGGCATGTTCCCATACAAAGGTCGGCGAAGGGGGTGGATGTAACCCAGTTTGACAAATATTCCATCGAATCCACAGGCCTGGTAAAAATTGATTTGCTGGGAAATCGCGCCCTTTCCACCGTGGATGAGGT
>CAWUOD010000298.1:0-4828 GCA_963923115.1 uncultured Singulisphaera sp. | reverse complement strand
GTCCAGATGCCCGCGGGAATCCCGGTGGGAACCCTTGCAATCGGAAAGGCGGGGGCCACCAACGCGGCCCTTCTGGCCACCTCCATACTAGGGATCAAATTTCCCCAATTTCGCGAGGCCCTCAGGCGCTTCCGGGAAAATCAAACCCGAAAAGTCCTTGCATCCGGGGATCCACGAAGTGGACTAACGGGATGATCCATTCGTCCGGATCACGGGCAGTTCGCCGGGTCTTCCCGCCCCAGGAGTGAAGTATCCCTGTTGTTGGATTTGCCCGGGAGCGGTCCCGAGGCTTTGGTTCAGATTGGGGTTGTTGGGATTGCCCGCATTGGGGACACCCCCCGCGCCCGGCTTGGGAAAGGGAAGAGCCTGAACAGGAGGAGTCCCCATCCTCCCACCTTGTGGGGGATTTCCCAGTTGGGGTCCCTGGTTTGACAAATCCTGTCCGGGAACCGCGCCCGGCTTGGGAAAGGGGAGAGCTTCAACGGGTTGTCCGGACCGGATCTGGGGCCCGATATCCTTTTGCCCCTGGCTGTTGAATATGTTGGTTTTCACCCGGTTGACCCCTTCCGATTTGGCTTCGGCGGAATCCGGATGGGTCATGGTGATTGGTCCGCTATCCGTATAGAGGGGATAGCCGCTGGTTGGCTGGTATTTCACCTTTAGCTGGACACGATTGACCTCCTCGGAGCATGTGCCCCAAGGAAGATACAAAGTATAGCCAAAGCCAATTGGATCAAGCTTGCCCAGGCGGGCTAGCGTCGCGGCATCGATTTGCCACTGTTCCAGGTGGATCGGGTCGGGCCCCTTGTTTCCGCTGACATCGTAAAGATCGACGACCAACGAGCCCTTTCCCTTGAGAGGCTTCCCGATTTCCGCCCCAAAAAGATAGAGCCGGCCACCTATACCCGCCCCGCTCATTCCTCCCCTTGCCGGATCCGGAGTGAAGATAACCTCGGGCTGCCAGGTCGTCACAATCTGGCAAGCCACCTCGCGATTGGGATGAAGGATGGATTCGGTGGTGGGAAGGGTCACACAACCAGTGCCTGAAAGAGCCCCGGCAACCACCACGGCACCAGAGACCCCGCGCCAAAATACCCGACCACAAAGCCTGAATCCTGTGTACTTTTTCATGTTGGCGACTCCTTCACCTGCACGGGGCCAAATCCCTGGCCCCGTTTATCGACCTGCTTTTGAATCTTCGGATTATTGACCCGGGCGACGGCCATCCGCCCCTGGAACATTTTGTTGGGGATAACCCTGTCTGGGGTCGCCTCCCATTTGTTGAACATGGGGAACACCCAGGCTTGGTCCATCCACCCCGGCGGGGCCTTGCTGCGCCGGATAAACCGCCTGGCGAACCCCCATGGAACCACGATTGGCATCCATCTGGCCGGGGTTACCCATTCCCCTTGTGGGAATCAGGGCCCCTGGTGTTCCCGCGCCCCGGGAAATTTCCTCTCCCATGGGTTTGTTGGGAAGCGGGTCGGGAAGCGATCGGGGAGCGGGAAGATAATCGTCCCCACTCAACCGGTGGCGTGGGGGAATTTCCTCACCGCTGGGACGACGCCCCGAGTCGGGGGTGCCCGTTCCGGCGGGAGGCGTTGTGGTCGGCGCGCCATTTACCGCCGGGGGAGCGAACAGGTTGGGGAAGTGACGCTTCTTGGTGGGTTCGCTCGGGATGGTTCCATCCACATCACCCGGTGGGGGAAGAATCGGCTGCATACCGGATGGGCCATGGGTCTTGATCACATCCCCCACGATCCAGCTCATGCGGGAGGATTCCATCGCCAGAACCCGGTCGGCCTCAAGGCGATTGCGAACCACATGGGGCGTGAGGATGACAAGGAGTTCCTGGCGATCCTTGTATTGTTCACGGTATCGGAAGGCGGTGCCAACCAAAGGCAGGTCTCCCAACCAGGGGATCTTTCGTTCGGATTTCTCGTCCTGTTTCTTGATAAGACCGCCGATGGCGACTGTTTCGCCATCCTGTGCGATCACCGTTGTTTCCACGGTTTGGGTATCGATCTGGTATAGATCAATCGGAGCGGTTCCCGCCGAACCGGTCAATTGCTGACCGCTCGGGCTGGCCTTGGACACCTGTGGGGCCACCCGCATGATAACCTTGCCATCGGGCGAGATTTTGGGTGTGACCACCAATTCCACACCCACCGGGGTATAGGAGATGCTCTGCTGTGTAACACCAACGGTCGCGTTGCTTGCCCCGATCAGGGGGAAGTTCGAACCCACAAACACGCGGGCTTGTTGGTTGTCCAGGGTTGTTACCTGGGGACGACTAAGAACATCCACCCTGCCTTGGGTCTTGAGGGCCCGAATCAGCAGGTTGAAAGAGTCGGAGGCCGCCGAGAAGACAAGACCACCCGCCCCAAGTTTATTGCTTGTCCTTCCCACATTCAGGGAGTTCACACCCTGGAACCCGACAATCCCCGAGTTGTAGGTGCTGTAGGGATAGGGAGCAGCCCCGATAAAATTGGTGCCTGGGCTGACAAAGTTGCCTGTGGTCTGGTTGACCGTCACACCGGCGGGCAACACCGTGGAAGGCGAGGCCCCGCTCAAGCCAACCGTTCCCGCCGAACCGAGCGAGGGGAGAATACCCCGTTGGAACAGGACCGGACTTTGAAGACCGATTTCCATGCCAAACTCTTCGCCGCCGGTGAGCCTTACTTCGGCAATCATCACCTGGATGACAACCTGGGGTTGCTCCGAGTCCAACTCGTTGATCAGCTTGGTGATTTCACCAAACCAGCGTGGTGTGGCGGACACGATCAGCTTGTTGGTGATCGGTTCGGGAATGATCACCACCTGTCGGTCAACCTGTTGGAAATTGCTAAGCTGGCCGCTGTTTTCATACACCTGTAATGAGGTGGTGATGAAATTGTTCAGGGCGCTGGCCAGGTCGGCCGCAGTCGTGTTCCTTAGCAGGAATATCTCGTTGCGCCGTTGCTGGATATCAAATTCATCCAGGCGGGCGACGATTGCTTCGATCGCGTCGAGATCGTTGCGGCTTCCAGCCACAATGATGCTGTTGGTCCGCTCATCCGGTGAAATTCGCAGATCGATCAGCGGAGCGCCCGGTTGGGCCGAGCCCCCAAGGGAGATTTGCAACGCGCGGCCCGCCGCACTGTTGGTATTGTTCCCCTGGGTACCCACACCCAGTCCACCAAAGGCTGGGTTGGCGCCACCAGCTTGTCCTGCCCGGCCAGCCGTCCCCCCAGTGGTCGAACCACCGAGGAAAAGGTTCTGGATTGTGGTCGCAAGGGTTACGGCATCCGCCTTTTTGAGAGGGAAGATGTTGATTTCAGCCCGGGCAATCGGAGGAACATCCAATTCCTTGAGAAGCGACACAATCAGGTCCACCGACTTTTCCGGTGCCGAAATGATCAACCGGTTGGTCCTGGCATCGGCGGTGATATGGACATCCTCGAGGACGCCAGCCTCCACCGGTTTTCCGTCCTTGTCCTTGCCCACGATCCGCAAGGTCTGGGCTTTGGTGCCGGTGCCACGGACCGCCTGATTGTTTGTTGTTTGTTGGCCGCCTCCGCCAAAGAAACCGCCGCCAAAGAATCCACCACCGCCTTGTTGCTGGGTGTTTGTTCCGGGGATGGCTATTCCCTGCTGGATTGCGGTATTGATCAGGGTCGAAAGCTCATCCGCCAGGGCGTACTTCAAAGGCACAACCCGGAGTTCGTTCACGGCTTTGGACACATTGGTGTCCACTTTTTCGATGAGCGCCCTGATCTCTTCAAGGTCCGCGGCGGAAGCCTGGACGAATACCGTGTTGGAGGCATCATCGGAGGTGACCCGAACCTGGTTCTGGGTCGTCGTCTCACCGGGAAAACGGTTCGAGTAAAAGTTGGTGATGAGGGTCGCGACCCTGGAAGCCGGCGCCTTTTTCAGTTGGAAAGGAACCGCCCGGGAGGCTTCCGCGTTGGGCTTGTCCAATTTCTTGAGGTCGGCCAGAACTTCTTCCATGCGCCCCTTGGGAGCCGCGACAAATATCGCGTTCTGACGGGGAACCGGGATCAAAATTACGCTACCGTTCTGTTGTTGGGCTTGTTGGCCTTGTTGTTGGCCTGGCTGACCCCCACCAAACAGGGCACCGAATGGAAAACCACCCTGGGGCTGGGCAGGCTGACCGGGTTGTTGACCAGGTTGGCCTTGCTGCTGGATCGCCCTGGTGTTGCCGGTTGCAGTAATCACGACCGCCCGGTAAAGCTGCGAAAATGTCGCCGCGATGCCTGTCGGGTCACCATATTCCATGGGAACCAGTTTGATCTGGAAATCCGAAGCCACGCCGGTTTTCCTGATGAACTCAATGATTTGCATCACCGCTTCGATATCAGCGGGATTGTTTCCGCTCAGGATGAGAACCCCCAGTTGACTGAGAGACTCAACGACAACCGCCTCTTTGGGAGAAGGCAAATTGTCCGCTTTGCCGGAGGCGCCAGGCTGGATCGCAACTGGAGGATTTCCGGGAGCGTTTTGCCAGGTGACCCTCTGGATCCCCTGCTGCGCAATCACGCTGGCGGGGGTTGGATCAAGCCGCGGGTCATAAAGGGATGTCTGGATGGCACCCTGGTTACCCTGATTGTTTTCCGCACCAAGGTCATCCGTGACCGCGTTGGCGAAAAAATCGGGGTTTCCTTGTTCGTTCTGCCTTACTTGAGGTGTGGCAGGCTCATCGGAACGCTGGGGAGGGGCTCCGCCACCGCCGCCGCCACCGCCACGGCCTCCAAAGCCGCCGCCACCCATACCACCGCCACGGCCAAAGCCGCCGCCACCCATGCCACCGCCACCACCCATACCGCCG